>JBBDNX010000318.1:0-4796 GCA_040877345.1 Pirellulales bacterium | reverse complement strand
GTGCAGTCCGCCATAGAGCGTGCCGATCTCGGACAACTGGCG
Organism: Pirellulales bacterium; assembly: GCA_040877345.1. Lineage (GTDB taxonomy): Bacteria > Planctomycetota > Planctomycetia > Pirellulales > JAICIG01 > JBBDNX01. The sequence goes on along the minus strand of JBBDNX010000318.1, from coordinate 4,754 downwards.
GGCGGTCTCGATGATGCCCCGCAGGCTATTGTTGATAACGGGAGTCGGCCCGCCGCTCTGGGCGACCACCATGTTGCGGGGACGCAATGGTTTGCTCATGGATGCCGGGCTCGTTGGTGCAAGCGATCAGCAAGCCGCGAATTGTACCGGTTCGCGTGCGCGGAGGGAAGGAACAAGCATCAGGAACCGGGTTGATGCTGTTTGCGAGTGAGCCAGAGACGGAGGCGGCGACGGGCGAGGCAGAGAGCGAGCGCCAGAAGGATGAGGACGAATGCGATGGGGCCGGCGCGGCCGTAACGCAGAAGATAATAGGTGAACTTGAAGTACTCACCAAGGTAGGCGGACGTTCCCTGGCGGACTTGCCACCAGTTGGACTCGTTGAATTCGTCGACCGGCACCGCGACAAAATGCAGATCGGACGACCGCTTGCCCAGCACGCGGGACAGAACCCAGCGGGCACGGCGGGTGTGATAGTGGTTGGTGACGACGCTGACGCTGCGCGCAGGCGCCTTGGCGAGGAAGCGTGAGAGCGCCTCGGCGTCGGAGAAGGTGCTCGAACTGCCGCCGTTGAGGACGATGATATCCGAGGGGAGCACGCCTCGCAGTTCAAGCACCTGGCGAGTAACGTCGTGCTCGGGTCGCTCGATGCCATCGAGTTGGTCGGGCGAGGCCTCAGTCTTGGGCACGAGGACCTGCCTCGCAAATCCGGCCTTGACCAGGGCGGCGGCCGCAAACGGGCGCGTTTCGACGCCGCCGGGAAGGACGAGGACGTAGTCGGTTGGGACCGGTTCTCCGGCGACGTTCAGCCATTGGGCGGCCGCCGGCAGCAGCCAGCCGCGCAAGGCGAACAACAGGCCGCAGGCGAGGAGAAGGAAAGCGGCGCCGGCGAGGCGGCGAACGGTTTTGGATTTTGGATGTCGGATTTTAGATTACACGGCCATGCATGGTCGAACTGGAGTATCGTCCCGCAGACGGCAAGACCAGGGTTCCAGTTATTGGGTCCTCGATATGTCGGTCCTCGCGCTCACACTTCGATGGGTCGCCCTCCGAATTCTGCGAGTCGGTCTTCCACACGATCGTCATGCCTCACACACCGCGGTTACGGTTTACGCCCAAAGATTTCTCGAATTCGTCGGGGTTCCAGGGGACGGGAGGCGGCTGGTCCTCCCCGATCCATCGCGCATAAATGAGGTTCAACGTCGAGTTGAAGAGACTCTTAAAGCCGGTGCGGCTCTTCCACCAGTTCGTCTCGTCGTAGCGGCGGTCGGCGAGGCCGCGGACGACAACGCGCCGGTACAAGGGCTCGGGAAGCACGCAAGCAAGAACGTGTTGCAAACGCCGGGTTTCAAAGCAATCGCAAAGCACGGTGACGCGAGCGGCACGGTGCTGGCGCAGCCATCGGCCGAGCAGCCGGGCCCGCTGCCAATCATCGCGAGCGGCACCCTCGATCAGGTGGATGCGAGACTCGGGGACGCCCCGCTGGAGAAGCTGCTGGCGGCCCAGCTCGTGCGGCGGCGAAAGAACGCCCAACTCGACGAGCCGCGTGGGTGCCGCTTCGATGAGCAGGACCATTCCGGCCCCGTCCCGGAGAAGCTCGGCAGCCCGATCGTGGCGGCGATCGCCACCGAGGATCAGGATGGCATGCCGGCCGCCGATATCGGCGGACGGCGCCGGCTCCGAGCGGTCGACGAGCAAGAGCATCGCCACGCCCTGGAGCAACGGACGGTGGAAGAGCAGGACCGCGAGGAGCAGGGCGACGAAGACGACGAAAAGGCGACGAGAAGACAAGTCTTCACGACTTTGCGGTGGGGTTGAGAGAACGGGAGCGGCCGTTGCCGACGGGTACGTGCGGGGATTGGTGAGAGGACTGGCCGGCGAGGGATTGGCGGGGCCAAGTCCAGACGTGAACCTCGGCGGGGGGATCGGCGGCGACGACGAGGCGGGCCAGCTCGACGATGGAGGAGGCCTGCATCTTGCGCATCATGCTGGCGCGGCGGAAGTCGACGGTGCGCTGGCTGACGTCGAGTGACGACGCGATGCTTTTGGCCGGCTTGCCATCGAGGAGCATGGTCATGACGGCGTGCTCCTCGTCGGTGAGCCTGGCGAGGCGGGCGCGGGCCTCGACCTGGAGGGCATGGCCGACGCGGCGGTCGGCGTCGAATTCGAGGGCGGTCTGAATGGCCTCCCAAAGAGGCAGCTCTTGGCATGGCTTGAGGAGGAAGTCGACGGCACCGGCCTTCATAGCGCGGACGGCCATGGTGACGTCGGCCTCGGAGGCGACGGTGATAAAGGGGATGGTGACGTTGTAACGGCCGAGCCGCTCCTGCAACTGCAAGCCACTCATGCCGGGCAACTGGACTTCGACCAGCAGGCATCCGGGGCGCCGGCGGTCGTATGAATTGAGGAACTGCTCGGCGGAGTTGAAGCCGCAGGTGGGCAGGCCCCTGGCATTGAGGCAATCCGCCATGGCTTTGCGGCAGGCGATGTCGGGATCGACGATGAAGACGGAAGGATCACTATTCATCGCAGTTCACGGGGAGAGGGGAGTGGACGTTACGAAGACGGACGATGGAAGTACAACAACAAAATCGGCGTCACGGCGACGGGGGAACGAAGACGGACGGACGCGGCCGCGCCACGGTCCTAACTGTGGGGAGCGCGGCTCGGGCGCGCTTTGCGAGGCGCGCTTCACGCGTCAGGCTTTGTAGATCTTGTCGCGACCGAGGGAGATGCCACGGGTGGCGTTGCGGGTATCGACAATCAACTGGGCATGCTGAACGATGAACGGATAGTCGTACGCGGTATGGTCGGTGGCGATGACGAGGCAGTCCTGCTGAGCGAGGAACGAGGGCGTCAGCTCCTGACTAGCAAGGTCGGGGACATCGTGGTGGCGCATGCGAGGCAGCCGCGGGATGTGCGGGTCGTTGTAGCTCAAGACGGCGCCGCGGGCACGCAAGAGGTCGATCAGATGGAAGGAGGGGCTCTCGCGCGGGTCGTCTACGTCCTTCTTGTAGGCTACCCCCAGGACGCAGATGCGGCTGCCCTTGATCGGCTTGGCGCGGTCGTTGAGGGCCTCGGCGACGCGGGCCACCACGTACTCGGGCATCGAGGTGTTGATCTCGCCGGCCAGCTCGATGAAGCGGGTGGTGACGCCGTACTTGCGGGCCACCCAGGTCAAGTAGAAGGGATCGATGGGAATGCAGTGGCCGCCGAGGCCGGGGCCGGGATAGAAGGCCTGGAAGCCGAAGGGCTTGGTCTTGGCCGCGTCGATGACCTCCCAGACGTCGACCCCCATTCGGTGATAGAGCATCTTCAATTCGTTGACGAGCGCGATGTTGACGGCCCGGTAAGTGTTCTCGAGGATTTTGGCGGCCTCGGCGACCTCGCAGCTCGAGACCTCGACGACCTTGACGACGGCGGCCGAGTAGAGAGCGGAAGCGAGGCGAAGGGCATGGGGCTCGACCGCTCCCACGATTTTAGGGATGTTGCGGGCGCTGAACTGGGGATTGCCGGGGTCCTCGCGCTCGGGACTGTAGGCCAGGAAATAATCGCGGCCGACTTCGAGGCCGGTGTCGGCCAGAATGGGAAGCACGACGTCGCGGGTCGTACCGGGATAAGTCGTGCTCTCGAGGACGACGAGCTGCCCCTTGCGGAGAGTCTGGGCCACCTGGCGGGCGGTCTGTTCGACATAGGAGAGGTCCGGTTCGCGGCTGTCGGTGAGCGGGGTGGGGACGCAAATGAGAACCACGTCGGCTTCGGAGAGTCGGCGCATGTCGGCCGTGGGAACGAACCGCTCCGTGCCGACGGAGTCGGCAATCCAGGCTTCCGGGATGTGGACGATGTAGCTGTGGCCGGCCAGGAGCCGGTCGACCTTGGACTGGTCGACGTCGAAGCCCATGGCGCGGAAGCCGGCGGAGACAAAAGTCTGGATGAGGGGAAGGCCGACGTAACCGAGCCCGATCACACCGATGGTGGCGGTGCGGTCGTGAATGGCAAGTTCGAGCGAAGTGGCGGAGGAATCCATGGGAGCGAGGATGGAGGAAGGGGGCGGATTTTCAGGGGCGCGTGGCGGCGATGCGGCGGTAGTATTCGATGGACCTCTGGAGGCCTTCCTCGAACTGAACCGGCGGCTCGTAACCGAGCAATCTGCGGGCGGCCGTGATGTCGGCCTGGCTGTCGCGAATATCGCCGGGACGGGGCGGCAAGTGCACCGGCCGGATATCGGTTTCGAGGAGGCGGTTCAGGGCGGCGACGAGCGTGAGCAGGCTGATCGAGCCGCCGTTGGCGAGGTTGAAGACGCGGCCGGAAATGCCAGGGGCGTCGGCCGCGAGCAGGTTACCGTGGACGACGTTGTCGATGAAAGTGAAGTCGCGGCTTTGCAGTCCATCGCCATAGATCTGGGGCGGGCGGGCATGGAGCATGGCGGTAATGAACAACGGGATCACGGCGGAGTAGGGGCTATCGGGATCCTGGCGGGGACCAAAGACGTTGAAGTATCGCAGCGCGACGGTCTCGATTCCGTAGGTGGCGGCAAAGGCCTGGCAATAGACCTCGCCGACGAGCTTGGCGGCGCCGTAGGGGGAGATAGGCGAAGGGAGATCGGTCTCGCGCTTGGAGGAAGCGGGCTGATCGCCGTAGGCACTGCTGGAGGCCGCGTAGACGAGGCGGCGGACGCCGGCGCGGCGGGCGGCATCGAGCAAGTTGATGGTGCCGGTGGCGCAGGCGGCATGGGTTTCGAGGGGGTGCTCGATGCT
>JBBDNX010000317.1:0-4806 GCA_040877345.1 Pirellulales bacterium | reverse complement strand
CATGGGCGCGGCTAGGCCGTTGGGCGTTGGACCAAACTCTCGACGCAACGGTGATCAAGGTGCCATTCGTTCCAGGAACCGTTGTTGGGTCTTCCGCGCGGAACGAGGGTGGTCTGGCGGGCGATTTCAATCCGCTGGCGCGCCGATCTTATCGCCAGCCTCTGACATCCCGAGTGACTTCGATCGGGCGTAAAGAAGTCGTCGCGGAGATCTCCGTCCACTCGACTGCACCGGCGACGGTTCCCTCCAAGGGTTCGTAGTCCGCCACGCTTCTTGGAAGATTGCCATCCGTGCAGTCACCCACGCCATCGCCGGCTACCCTCCTCGCAGTAGGCGCTCGGCTTCTCGACAGTTGGGGTGAATCTGCCCGATGCGATGGTAATACCAGGCGCTAAGAGTCAGCTCGAAGTTGGCGCCGGCTAGTCTGCGGCACAAACCCGCCTCGTCCTTGCACAAATAGATTGCGACGCCGACCCACCGGCGCTTTACATCGGATAGCTCGAGGTGAGGATGATCCGCCTGCAACAGCACATAATGCGCGATAAGACGAGTGTCCTCCGCCAGCGACAGCGAGTCAATGGGAGTGCCTACTTGGGTGAGCGCGAGCATCGACCAATCAATCGGCGTATCCATTTCTGCCAGCCACAGATCCCCGGCGTCTGCCGTCGTGCCACGTTTCAGCAAGCGGCAGGCACGTAGGTGCCGAAACTCCGACAGGCCCGTGCATGACAAATAGAAGTCCGGGGGATCGGTTGGCTCCGGCGTCGGGTGAGCCGGATATTCGGCAGCCTCTTCGCGACTTTTGTGGATCTGGGCAATTGCACTGAACTCCCAGTCCGTAGTGAATAGCGATTGAAAGTCACTGTTGCCCAATTTTTTGCGCAGCTCGGGCTCATTGTTGCATAAAAATACATTGACCCAGACTTCAGGCTGGCGTTGCACGTCTTCTAGTTCCACCCCAACGTGTCGGGCGTACAGAATTACGAACTGGGCCGCAAGCGAGTCATGCAACTTGTAGGAAAACCAGGTGATCGGAATATCGACCTCGGCTAACCACATAGACTTGTCGCCCGTCACGCTGCTGCGCTTTAGCACCCTGCATTCACGAACCGGCACAAACTCGTAGTCTTCGCTGGAAGACAAGAAGAAATCTGGGTTAGCCATGGCCGAGGCCAAATGCGCGGGACCAACGGACAATATCAGTTGCCAGGCGGGACGTTTGGATTCAATCAGCCCTAAAAAATTCGTCGCGGATGAACGCCGCCGCCGTGTCCCATTGCCTGGCGGCCGACGCGAAATCGACCTGCATCGCCTTGATGGTGCTGGGCGTCTCCACGCGCAGCTCCAGCGCGGCCCCTTCGTGCAGCGGAATCTGCGCGCTGGGTGAGCGGGCCAGACGGGCTTCGACCTCCGGAGTGAGCAGAAAATCGACCAGCCGGCGAGCCTGCTCCGGGTGGCGGCAGCCCTTGATGATCGCCAGCGTGTTGGGGATGAACAGCGTGCCGAGCTGGTCCGCTTCGCGGTCGGGATAGACCAGCGCCACCGGATGGCCGTTCTCCAGCTCGATGATGGCGTCGTCGGTGTCGGTCAGGCCAAAGGCGAGTTGCCCGCCGGCCACCGACAGGGCCACCTGCTTGTTGCCCGCCAGGATTTGCACGTCGTTGGCTTTCAAATCGCGGAAGTACTGCCGCGCCTCCTCATCGCCTAGATGAGCAAACAGGCAGGCGGCATGCGTGGCGGTGGTGCCGAACAGCGGCTTGGCGATTCCGCAGCGGCCTCGCCAGCGCGGGTCCGCCAGATCGTAGATCGACGTGGGGCGGTCGGACTCGGCCACCAGGTCGGTATTGACAATCAAGACCCGCGCCCGCCCGGCAAAACCGTGCCACGTGCCGTCGGGCGAGCGGTACATCGCCGGGTAGCTCTCGGCCATCTTCGGGCGGTACGACTCGAGCAGCCCCCGCTCTTCCAAACGCAACGTATTGAGGATCTCGTTGTTCCAGAAGACGTCGCAGCGGGGCCGGACCCCTTCGGCGATGATCGCCTGTGTTAGGCCCACGGTCTTGGTCGATTCGACGTCGAACCTGGGCCGCACCCGGATCCCCGTCTCGGCGGCGAACTGGTCGAGGATCGGACTGGAGAACTCTTTGTCCAGCGCCGTATAGACGACCACCTCCGACTCGCTGGAGCGAATGCAGCCCGCCCCCAGGGCCAGCCAGGCAATCGCCAGCAACCAGCGAGCAGCGGATGACAACCTTCGCATGTCCAACCTCCGATCGTGCTGCAAGTCCGCCGTAAGCGGAACCTCGCGCCTCGCGCCTTCTGCGCTCTGACTTCTGCCCACCTGACTTCGGGCCAGCGCATCACTGCTTCTCGGTCCCGGCACGGCGGCACCTCCAAGCAGTGCCACCTCTGACCTCTGACCTCTGCCTCCTGACTCCTGCCCTCTGCCGTTACTCCGCCGTAACGGGGTTGGCGAGCAGGCCGACTCCGTCGATCTCGACCTCGGCCCGATCGCCGGCGCGAAGGAAGATCGGGGGCTTGCGGGCAAACCCCACGCCGCTGGGCGTGCCGGTGAAGATCAGGTCGCCCGGCTTCAGCGTACAGACCCGCGAGACGTATGCCACCAGCTCGTCGATCGGGAAGATCAACTGGTCGGTGTTCGAGTCCTGCAGCGTCTGGCCGTTGAGCCGGAACTGGATCCGCAAGTTCCCGGGCCTCGGCACTTCGTCGCGCGTCACCAGCGCCGGACCGCAGGGGGCGAACGTGTCGAACGTTTTGCCGAGCAGCCATTGTTTGCCGGGCTTCCGCAATTGCCAGTCCCGCGCCGAAACGTCGTGCCCGCAGCAGTAACCGGCCACGTGCTGGTAGGCGTCTTGCCGCGGTATGTGGCGGCCCGGCCGGCCGATGACCACCACCAGCTCCGCCTCGAAGTCGACCTCGGCACTGAGCGCCGGAAGCACAATCGGTTGCTCATGCCCAGCCAACGCCGACGGGAACTTGCTGAACAGCACCGGCTCCTCCGGCGCCGTGGCGCCGCTCTCACGTGCGTGGTCCGCGTAGTTGAGGCCCACGCAGATGACCTTTTCCGGATCCACGACGGGCGGCAGCAGGCGGAGCCCTTCGGGTAGCAGGGGAGCACGGGCAAGGGCCCGCTCGAGGCGCTGCCGCTCGCGGTCGGCCTGGACCAACAGCTCCTTCATCGACGTGGCCAGGCCCTGGTCGGCCTGGTGCAGATCGACGTAACGGCCGTCGCGCCAACCGGCGACTCCGGGGCCGGATTCGGCTTGGTAGCTGACCAGTCGCATCGGCTTCTCCAGGCTCCCAGTCGGGCGTTTTTCATGCCTCGGCGGCATTGTAAGGCCTCTGGCGGGCCCGATGCCAGCGCCAGGCGGCGGTTGTAGGGACTTTAACGGCCGCGCGGGACCCAGCGCGCGGGAGCACGGAATTTGCCCGTGCTCCGGGGATAACCTAGTTTTGTACAGCAGTTTTCGCCGTCGGGCTCTTGAGGGCCGGGGGGGATCCCATCGGCGCGGGGAAGGCTGCCAATTGGCCGGATCGGCAGCGGTCCCAGCCCGCTCGGCTTCCAATGACAGGCACCGATGGCAAGCTCTCCACGTTGTGAGTCGGATTCCAGCGAAATGCAGTCGGCCGACAGCGATTCCTTGGCGGCGGAGGGCGCGATCGCGCAGTTGACGTCGCTGTTGACCCAGTTGGACGACTCGTCGGGCCAGCAGCCCTCGTCGCTGGCCCAATTGCGCTCGGCCGAGAACCAGCTCGTCCAGGTGCGGCTGGGGGTCGCCAGCGGCTTGTTCCGCAGCTTGCGTTGGAAGCACGAACCGACCGCCCGGCATTGCTTGCGCGTCACCATGAGCTGCTCGATCTGGTCGGCGCGGATGGGTCTGTCCGACGCCGATCGCGACGAGCTCGAACTGGCGGCCCTGTTGCACGACATCGGCAAGATCGGCGTGCCCGACGCCATCTTGACCAAGCCGGGCCCGCTGACGCCGCAGGAAGCGGCGGTGATGGACGGGCATTGGCTGATGGGCCGCGAGATCTTGCAGTCCACCTGCGCCTCCCAGGGCGTGTTGGACATCGTGGCCGGGGCCGCATCCTGGTACGACGGCAGCCGGGCTCACCTGGAGTACGATTGCGAAACGCCGCCCGTGGGCGCGCGGATGCTGTCGATCGTCGACGCCTTCGACGCGATGATGACCGATCACGTCTATCGCCGCGCCCTCTCGCGCGAGCGGGCCTTCAATGAGCTGTACCGCTGTGCGGGCACCCAGTTCGACCCCGAGCTGGTCAAGCTCTTCACACAGTTCCAGGAGGGCGACCAGCTCAAGCTGAGCGAGACGGTGGCCCAGCGCTGGCTGGCGGCCTTGGAGCCCGACCTGGTCAACGCCAACTGGCGGCTGCAGGAGGCCCCCTCCTCCACGGGCCTGTTGGTGCCCGAGAGCCTGTTCCAGCAGAAGATGCTGGCCAACATGTACGACGCGGTGCTGTTCGTCGACAGCAGTCTGCGTGTGGTCCAGTGGAACCGCGGCGCGGAGCGCTTGACGGGCATCTCCGGCCCCAGCATTTATCAGCGGCGCTGGCTGCCCAGCCTGCTGGAGCTGCGCGACGAGCACGCCGAAATCATCCGCGACGAAGACTGCCCCATCGCCTATGCCATCCGGACCGGCGTGCAGTGGCTGCGGCGGCTCTCGATCCGCGGCCGCGGCGGGCGGCAGGTGGCGGTCGACGCCCATGCCGTGCCGGTGGTGGCCGCCGACGGCATCACCTACGGGCTGGCCCTCTTGTTACACG
>JBBDNX010000316.1:0-4820 GCA_040877345.1 Pirellulales bacterium | reverse complement strand
CCCGCCGCCCGGCAGGCGGTGCCGCGCCCAGACGGCGTCGGCGGCACGCTCGTCGGACGGGAGTGTGGCTAGTTCGAGCCGCCGCGAAGCTGGCGGGCAGCCGGCCGCGTAGACCAGATCGAGGTACGCGTCGAGCACACTGGCGGGCAGATAGTGCCGGCCTTGTTTGGGGGCATACAGCTTGCGATTCAACAGCCAACCGCGCCCGAAGCGCATGTAACCGATCCGCTCGCGCGCGCCGCTGGCCCGGGCCAACAGGCCGCTGCGAATCGAATTGGGCAACAGGATGGCCGTGTCGAGCTTGAGTGCCCGCAGCCGCCGCACGAGCGACCCGCCGCGCATGCCCGGCTCGCGGGAGCGTGGGTCGCAGAGCAGTTGCTCGTCCAGCCAGTGGGTGCCGGCCAGCACGTCGGCCACGTAAGGGCGCATGATGCCGATCAGCCGGGCCTCGTGGCCAAGATGCTGGCGTAAGCTGCGCAGGGCGGGCGTGGCCAGCACCACGTCGCCCACCCAGTTGGGCAGGAAGACACCGATATTCATCACTGCGCGGCTCCGCCGGCCCGTGCCACCGGGTCGGCTGCGAAATGCGGTCCCTTGAGTGCGTGTTGTCCGGCCAGCGAGGCCAGGATGTTGGTCGTCGAAATCCCCTCGACGAGTCCCATCACGGCCACCTGCCCGCCGTAGCCCGTGACGATCTCGTGCCCCACCACGTCCGAGGGGGCGTAGGTGCCCCCCTTCACCAGCACGTCGGGCCGCAGTTGCTTCAAGATCTGTTTGGGCGTGTCTTCGTGGAACACCAGCACATAATCCACCGCGGCCAAGGCAGCCAGCATGGCCGCCCGATCGCGCTGGCGGATCACGGGGCGCGTCGGCCCCTTGAGCCGCCGCACGCTGGCGTCGGAGTTCACCGCCACGATCAGCAGGTCGCCCAAGGCTTTGGCTTCGGCCAGGTAGGTGACGTGCCCCAGGTGCAAGAGGTCGAAGCAGCCGTTGGTGAACACGAGCTTGCGCCCGGCTGCGCGGTGGGCCGCCGCCGCCTGCACCAGCTCGTCGAGCGACACGATCTTCTGCCGCGGCGCGGCGGCGGTCCGTGGCTGTGAGGCCCCGCGGAGGTCGCCGGCCGAGCCGCACTGGTTGAAGGCTTGCTCTTCCAGCAGCCGGCCGCGGATCTCGTCGCGGGGAATGACAGCCACGCCCACTTTTTCCACTTCGAGTCCGGCGGCCACGTTGGCCAGCCGCAAGGCCTGCCCCGCGGGTACTCCGGCGGCAAGGCAAACTCCGATCATGGCCAGCGCCATATCGCCCGCGCCGGTGATGTCGTACACCGCCCGGGGGCGCGTGGGGAAAATGTTCCCGCGACCGTCCGCGTGCACCAGGGCCATGCCGTCGCGGTCCAAGGTGACGATGCCCAGGTCGAGCCCCAGGTCATCGATCAGCTTGCGGCCTGCGCGGAAGGCATCGTCCGGCGTGTCGATCTTGAAACCGGTGGCCAGCTCGGCCTCCAGCCGGTTGGGCGTCATGCTGGTCGCGCCGCGGTAGCGCGAGTAGTCGGCTGAGCGGGTCGGATCGACCAGCACCGGGACGCCGGCCTTGCGGGCGGCGTCGATCACCGCCCGCAACAGCCGCGGCGTGCAGACCCCCTTGTCGTAATCCGAGATGAGCACCACGTGGTATTCGGCCAGCCTGCCCAGCAGGCTGTCGGCCAGTCGAGATTCGAGGCGTTCGTCGAGCGGGTCGCGCACTTCGCTGTCGACCCGCAGCATCTGGTGCGGGTGCCGGCCCTGGGCCCGGCCGATGAACCGCTCTTTGACCGTGGTCGGCCGGCTGGGGTCGGTGGCCAGCCAGGCGGCCTCGACTCCCAAATTGGCCAACATCCTTCGGACCAGCTCGCCGTCGGCATCGGCGCCCACCACTCCGGCGCAGGTCACTACAGCCTCCAACCCGCGGAGCATGTGACACACGTTGGCGGCGCCGCCCAAGCGCGCCTCCCGCCGATCGGCCCTGAGCAGGATCACGGGGGCTTCCTGGCTGACGCGTTCGGCATTGCCCCAGGTATAGCGGTCGAGGATCAGGTCGCCGAGAACCAGGACGCGAGGATGGCCCAAGCCTTCGAGCGTGGTCAAGAGATCGCTGGAGGTCATGCGGGTTGCGGGCGGAATGACGAGGACAGGGGGACAGGTGACCGTACCGGTCGGCAACATACGCGCGGGGCGCGAACCGACCAACAGCAGTTTTGCGAAGCGCGACCCCAGATCGCCCAAATCGCCCCACTCCACCAATTTCGTCGCTGGGTGAAAGCTCTCTGCTTCCAAGCTGCTCTTGGTGGCATCCCTCTCCCGCCGTATCTTCCTTCATTCTGCCTTCTGCCTTCCGCCTTCTGCCTTCAAGAAATGTCTCGCTACCCGCTATTTGATCGCGGTCGACTGTCCTTGGCCGATCTGGCCGCTCGCGGGCACGACCTCTCGGCCGCCGCGTGCCGGGCGCTGGACGCACCGTTCGAACCGTACCTGCACCCGGAGTTCACTGTTCTGGTGGATGCGATCGTCGCTGCTCGCTCCGCCGGGCGGCCCGTGATCCTGATGATGGGTGGGCATCCGATCAAGCTGGGGCTGTCGCGGTACCTGGTCGATCTGATCGGCCGGGGCGTGATCACGCACCTGGCCGGAAACGGGGCCGTGCTGATTCATGACTTTGAGCTGGCCTTGGCGGGGGGGACGAGCGAAGACGTGCCCAAGTGGATCCGCCGGGGCCAGTTTGGTCTTTGGCAAGAGACCGGCCGGCTCAACGATATTGCCGTCGAGGCGGCCGCGCGCGGAGAGGGGTTCGGCGAGGCCGTGGGCCGCGTGATCGAGGACGAAAGGTTCCCGTACCGCGAGTTGAGCCTGGCTGCGGCCGGGTGGCGTGCCGGCGTGCCGGTGACGGCGCACGTGAGCATCGGCAGCGACATCATCCACGCGCATGGCAACTGCAGCGGCTCGGCCTTGGGCGCGGCCAGCTACACCGATTTTTTGATCTTCGCGCGGGCGGTGCAGGATCTCGAAGGGGGCGTGTTCCTCAACGTGGGGACTGCCGTGACCGGTCCGGAAGTTTATCTGAAGGCTCTTTCGATGGCGCGCAACGTGGCCCGGCAGAGCGATCGGTCAATCAAGCACTTCACGACCGCCGTGTTCGACCTGGTCGAGCTGCCGGCCGACTACCGCGACGCCACGCCGGCCAAGAGCCATCCGCAGTATTACTATCGTCCCTGGAAGACGATCCTGGTGCGGACGGTGGCCGACGGCGGGCGGAGCTATTATTTTTGCGGCGACCATTGCCGCACGATACCTACGCTGTGGCGCAACGTGGCCGGGCGCCAGCAGGCCGCGGCGGCGGCCTGACGGCGAAGAGTTGCCAGTTGCCGGTTGCTGTTGCCAGCTAGCAGATCCCTCAGGTTACGTGCCGTCGGGCTTGCGCTGTGTTGCCGTCACCCGCACGAGGCGGGCTTCGAGCTCGGCCTGGCCGGCGAGCAACTCCAGCTCGATGGAGAGGGCCCAAAGGGGTTTCGAACCCAACTGGTCGATGCCCAACTTGACCAGATCCTTGCAGGTGCAAACCAGGGCGTCGACTTCAAGCTGCTGCGCCCACTGGGCGAGATCCTGCACGTCGTCGCGCTGGTAGGCGTGGTGATCGGGGTACTCGCGAAAATCGGCCAGGCGGTAATCGCAGCGCTGGAGGGTGTGGCGGAAGCCGGCGGGGTTGCCGATGCCACAGAAGGCGGCCACGGGGCGGCCGGCCAGGCTCTCCAACGGCTGCTGGCGGCCATCGGCCGATACGAGCCGGCGCGGTGCGTGGGACAACTCCAGCCAGTCGGCCCGCGGTGCAAAGCGGTGGACCTGGGCGCGGATGCGCGAGCGCTGGGACTGGTCGACCAGGTCGGCCCGCGAGAGGGCCACTACGTCGGCCCGCGCCAGGCCGCGGAGGGGCTCGCGGAGCGTGCCGCGGGGAAAGACGTGCCCGAAACCGAACGGCTCCAGGGCGTCGATGAGCACGAGGTCCAAGTCGCGGGCGATGCGGCGGTGCTGAAAGGCGTCGTCCAGCACGATCGCCTGACACTCGAACTCCTCGATCGCCATGCGGGCGGCCGCCACGCGGTCGGGGTTCTGCACGTGCGGCACATCCGGCAGCCGGCGCTCCAACTCCAGGGCCTCGTCGTTGCGGGCGCCGGCCTGGGCGCCGTAGCCGCGGCTGATCAGACAGACGCGCAGACCGCGGGCTCGCAGCCAGCGGGCGAGCCATTCGACCATCGGCGTCTTGCCGGTGCCGCCCATCGAAAGGTTGCCGACGCTGATCACCGGCACGCCGACCCGCTCGACGGGCAGCCGGCCGGTGTCGAATCGCCAGTTGCGCCAGCGGACCGCGGCCGTGAAGGGAACTTCGGCCACGTGCAAAAGCGTCCGCAGGCCGGCTGCCCAAGGACCCCGCCGGCGGCCGCTGACAAGGGCGTGGAAATCGCTGGGGCTGAGCATAGGGGACAGGGTACAGGGGAGAGGGGACAGGGGACAGGGGGCAGAAGGCAGAAGGCAGAAGGCAGAAGGCAGAAGGCAGAACACGGACGAGACTGGGGCAAGCTTCTCGCTTCACACCGGCCAGCCAAGCTCGCTCGATTTTTCGGTCGCGGCTTGCGATGAAACGGAATGAATTCCGTTCTACGGGTGGAAACGGAATGAATTCCGTTTTACAGGCGGGCGGAGATGGCGTCGGCCATTTGGCGGGTGCCGACGGCGGTGGGGTCGTCGCGGTGGGGCTTGAGGTCGTAGGTCACGTGCTTGCCCTCGGCGATC
>JBBDNX010000315.1:0-4824 GCA_040877345.1 Pirellulales bacterium | reverse complement strand
GCTCGAAGCAGGGCTACCCGACGGCGGCCGAGCGCGAGGCGCTCGAGCGGGGCGAGACGATACCCGTCTACCAGGGCGGCTACCTGATGGTCTACGACCCGGCGACCGGCAGGGCCGAGAACCTCGGCATGCCGATGCCGCTGGACGACCGCCAGGTTGCAGCCGGCAAAAAAGAAGGTCAGGGAGTGATCGACGTCACGGCCGACGAGGCCCGCGGCCTGATCTACGTCGTCACCTGCGAAGAGCAGCACTGGATGCTCTACGACATGAAGACCAGGAAGTTCCGCGAGCTGGAGAAAATACTGCGCGACCAGCCCAACACGCTGATCGACGCTCTGGGCCGCGGCACGGCGATCACGGCCGACTTCAAGATCGCCCGCTACGATCCGGCAACGGACCAAGTCAGCGTCGACGCGTTGTTAGTCGGGGAAAAACCGTTCGCCGAGTACCTGGGCGCCGAGCGGGTGCATCCTGACTGGCGGATCACGTCCGACGGCAAGGCGGCCTACTTGCAGTTGCTCGACGACTTGCGGATGTTCCGCGTGGACCTGGCGGGCGCCGCCGGGCAGCCGGTGATCGCGACCGACCTGGGCGACCGCATCCAGGGAAAGAATCCCGACTCGCGCGGCTCGATTGCGATCGGGCCCGACGGCCGCGTCTACTCGGCGGTCCGCGTTGACAACACGACCGGCTTCGGCACGGGCTACCTGCACCATCTTGTGCGTCACCACCCGGCGAGCGGCGCGATGGACGACCTGGGCGTGCTGGCCGTCAGGAACCCCGATTTCTTCAACTTCGCCGCCGGTCCAACGAGCAACCCCGACGGCAGCCCGCGTCCGATCCACGGCTACCACACTCTGCCCGACGGCACGCTGGCGCCGCTGCACGTGGTGATGGCCTTGATCGTGGCCCACGACGGCACGATCTACGCCACGACCATCTACCCCTTCACGCTATTGAAGATCGAAGGGATCAAGGGGGCGAGGTAGAGGCTTCGATTCACGGGATGCCGTGCTTGGCGCGGGCAGCTTTCATGGCCGCATTGATCTTGGCGCGATCGGCCTTCGCCCGTTCTTCGACTTGAGCGGCTTGGGCCGCTTTGAGCCGCGCCTCTCGATCATCCTCGATCCGCGGCTTTGGCGCGTCGCCCAGCATCACATACAAGGCGCACAAGCCGGCCGCCATCAAGAACAGTGCGATCTTTTGCTTCATGGCAGGTGTCCCGCTCTTGGGATGGGGCAACTGCCAAAGTCTACCGCGCAATCGAGCGCGCGGGTCGAGCCGGGCCGCCCCGCCCGCGTGGCCGGCAGCGTTGTCGGCGCGGAGGCGGCGTCCTGGTGGCCTTTTCGGGCCCCTCGCCAGGTGCTATCTTGGGGTGCGGTGGGTGTCGCGGCGGTGTCTGTCCAGAACTTGACGCGTGATTCTGGCGGGCTCACCCGCGAAAACCACTGGAAAAAGGGCAGTTTTGCGTACGGCGGCGTAGCTCAGTTGGTTAGAGCAGCGGAATCATAATCCGCGTGTCCGGGGTTCGAGTCCCTGCGCCGCTACTTGTGTCATCCTGGCCACTGGCGAGCAAAAGTGGCGGTCTGGTACTTTTTGGTCGGGGAGATACCGAAAAAGCTAGCCGACGGACTGGAATGGGGACGTGCGGATCACGTACACGATTCATGCGATTCAGCGGATGGCCGAGCGGCGGATCTCGCGGGCCGACGTGCTCGATGTCCTCGCGGCCGGAGAAGTGATCGAGGAAGACTCGGACGACCAACCTTATCCGACTCGATTACTGTTGGGTTGGCCGCGCGGGCCGTTGCACGTTGCCACCGCAATCGACGCGGCGGCCGACCACCAGATCGTTGTGACAGCCTACCGCCCGGACCCAGCCGTTTGGCTTCCGGACTTTCGAACGCGGAGATAAAAACGATGCAATGCGTGCTGTGCAAACGCGGTGAAACTGCCCCGGGCCATACAACCGTGACCTTGACGCGCGACGCCTTGACTGTGGTAATCCGTGGCGTGCCGGCTGATGTCTGCGCCAACTGCGGTGAGTCCTACGTGGCCGACGCGGTGGCCGCGGAGCTGCTAGAGCGGCTTGACCAAGCCGAGGCCGCGGGAAGCGAGTTGGCTGTGCAGAACTACCGCGCCCCTCAGCCTGCAAAAAGCTGAGTCTCTCGCGCCGAACCTCTTGGCCGACGGGTATTGCTGTATTTGAGGCGGTTTTTGTCTGGTTGGCGCGACCTTCGAACGAAGCGGGGCGACGCTCGCGGCGGCATCGGCTCAGAACCATTGGTCCTTGTTCACCACGTTGGCCAGCGGCTCGCCGCGGATGAAGCGGCGGATGTTGTCGAGCAACACACCGAGATGCCGCTCGGCGATGCGAGGGGATTGACCGGCCACGTGCGGCGTGATGATCACGTTGGGCATCCGCCATAAAGGATGGTCGGGGGGCAAGGGCTCGATCTCGAACACGTCCAGGCCGGCGCCGGCCATCTCGCCCGCCTCCAGCGCGGCGACGAGGTCGGCGAGGTCGACGATCGCGCCGCGGCCGATGTTGATCAGATACGCGGTCGGCTTCATCTGCCGCAGTTGCGGGCGGCGGAACAGCTTCTCGGTGGCCGGCGTGTGCGGGGCGGCGATCGCCACAAAATCGCTCTCGGCCAACAGCTCGCCCAGCCGCTCGGCAGGCCAGAGGGCCGCCACCCCCTCCGGCGCGGCGGTGCGGACCGGATCGACCGCCACGACCCGCATGCCGAAAGCACCGGCGCGGCGGGCGATCTCCGAACCGATCTGCCCCAACCCCACCACGCCCATCGTCAGATCGGCCAGGTGCAGGTGCGCGCGGTCCATGTCGCTGACCGTGCCGGGCCCGGCGGTGAACGTGCTGCGGGCCGCTTCGCCACCCACCGGCGCCCAGCGGCCCTGAAGCTGGTTGCGGATGTAATGCTGGAAGTTGCGGGCAAAACAGATCACGTAGCCCATCACGTGGTCGGCAATGATGTCCGAATAGAGTCCGCGCATGTTCGTCAGCGTCAAAGGGTGCGCGACGAGCTGCGGGAACATGTAGTGCTCCAGGCTGGCAGTCGGCGACTGCACCCAGCGCAGCCGGCCCGCCCGCGCGAGCAGGTCAGGAGTCAACTTGCCGAAAAAGGCCTCGGCGTCGGCGATCTCGGCCCGGGCCGCCGCCTCGTCGGGTGCGTTGACCACTCGCATGCCGCCGGCGGCCGCCTCGATTTTTGCCAGCCGGTCGGCCTCGACCGGCGGATGGATCACGAGCTTCATCGAGTTTGCTCCAAGGATCAGGTTGCGGATCACTGGCGACGGCCAACAGCCAGGCGGTATTCTAGCTTAAGCGGCTCCTGCTGGACCGAGCGGCGCTGGGGGCAGTAATCAAATTGTTGTGGGTGGGGTGGACTCGACCGGAAGCTTTACGGCCAAGGAGACAGTCATGAGATTTCCAATCACCATCGAGCGAGGGCCGGGCGGCAATTGGCTGGCGCGGCATTCGAGCAAGGATCTGGGCGACGTGGAGGTCCAGGCAGCCGGCCGGGACGAGACGCTGGAAAAAATGAAGAACGAGCTGCGCTACCGGCTCGAGCTATGCCCCTGCACGGGCGAGTCGTACCGGCACATCGATGTCGAAGTCACCGAGCAGAAAGGATGAAGGGAGAAGGCAGAAGGCAGCAGGCAAAAGGATAAAGAACGACAAGCTGAAAACTGAACACCTGAAAAGTCCTTATGGCGGCAGGATCAGGTCGGCGTGCCAGTGGTGCCTGAGGTCGCGGACCACGGACAGGAACTTGTCCAGCTCGACCGGCTTGGTGATGTAGCTGCTCACCCCCAGTTGTTCGCACCGCGCGCGGTCCTCACTGGCCTCGGAGGCGGTCAGCACGACCAGCGGAATCGACTTGAGCGATGGGTCGGCCTTGACCTCCGCCAAGACTTCGAGTCCGTCTTTCTTGGGCAGGTGCAGGTCGAGCAACACCAGGTCGGGCCGGGGGGCGCGGGCGAAATGGCCCACCCGGTGGAGAAACTCCATCGCCTCGGCGCCGTCGCGGACCAACGTCAAGCGGTGCTGCACTTGCCCCTTTTGCAAGGCGCTGATCGTGACCCGCGCATCCACCAGGCCGTCCTCGACGAGAAGAATCTCCATCGGGCGGCCGACAGTCTGGCTACTCATGGCGGGCAGACCTCCCAGGAGCATCGCACCGTTTGAATGGAGGTGTTGGCGCAGCTATTCTAAGCAACCGCGGGCCGTGCTGAAAGATTCAGCGCTCGCGGACAAACTTCTGAAGGGCATGGCAGTCGGCGGGCACTTTGCCTTGCTTGCCGCCGGCCGACATCACGACCTCGCCCACGTAGAGGTCGCCGCGGGTGTCGAGGCACAGGTCGTGCGGAGCATAGAAGTTGCCGGGCGCGCACGGGTTGGCTTTTTCGCCCCACCGCGCGCGCACGACGCCTGACGCGTCGAAGATGCTCACGCGCGCCGCCGGCGCATCGGCCGCGGGGGGCTGCTGCCAAGGATAAAGGCCGGCGTGCCAACCCACCTCGCTCACCCACACGTTGTCGTCCCGGTCGATGCAGACTTGCATCGGGCGGGCCAGGTCGGTCCACTCGGACAGGAACCGGCCCTCGCCGGAGAAGATCTGCAGCCGGCTATTCTCGCGGTCGGCCACGTAGACGCGCCCCTGGCTGTCGACGGCGATGCCGTGAGGCAAATTGAATTGGCCCGGCCCGCTGCCCGGCTCGCCCCAGGACAACATCAGCCGGCCGTCGGGGGTGAACTTGTGAACGCGGGCATTGCCGTACCCGTCGGTCACGTAGAGCATG
>JBBDNX010000314.1:0-4831 GCA_040877345.1 Pirellulales bacterium | reverse complement strand
AGTACGTCAAGAAAGCCAACAAGGTGATCCTGGAGGCCGCCGACAAGATCATCGAGGCCAAAGCCGACGAGGACCTCGACAGCCAGGCGGTCCGGGCGAAACTGGCGGCGCTGGGCACCTTGAGCCAACTGGACGGCGAAGGGGCCAAGAAACAACTGGCCGACTACCTTTCGAAGCTCAAGGACGACAAGCGGCCGGATATCGCCAAGGAAGCGCAAATGTACGCGCTGGCGAACCGCTATCATGGGCTGGACGACGAGGATGCCAAACAGGTCAAGCAGTTCGTCAACGACGTTCGGACCCTGCTGGGTGCGGGCAAGTTCGACCCCAGGCTGGCGCCATTCGCCATGGAGGCGGCCCGGTTAAGCCAGCATACCGGTGATGTCCAGTTTGCGATCGAGACGAACAGGCAATTCGCGGAGCTTTTTGCCAAGAGCGGCCATCCTCAAATCGAACAAGCGGGCCAGCAATTCGAAGCCAACATCCGCAAGCTCGAGATGGTCGGCAAGCCGCTCAACATCGAAGGAGCCTTGGTCGACGGCAGCCAGTTCGACTGGTCGACCTACAAGGGCAAGGTGGTGCTGGTCGATTTCTGGGCTACCTGGTGCGGCCCTTGCATCGAGGAATTGCCCAACGTCAAGGAAACGTACGAAAAGTACCGCGACAAGGGTTTCGACGTGGTGGGGATCAGCCTCGATGAGGACCGCGAAGCCGTGGAAGAATTCCTCAAAGAGGAAGAAATCGGGTGGACCACCCTCTTCGGGACGTCACCGGAGGAAAGCGGCTGGAACCATCCCATGGCTCAGCGGTATGGGGTCGACGGCATTCCCATGGCGGTTCTCGTCGATCGCGATGGGAACGTGGTAAGCACCAGTGCCCGCGGCGATGCACTCGGCACGCTCGTCGCCCAGCTCGTCGAGCAAGAACCATCCGCGCCACCGGCCGGCACCAAGGCCGCGGCCGGCAAACAGGACAAGAAGCCGGCCGCCAAGAAACCAGCCGCCTCCAGCGGCACGGAGGCCCCGGCGAAGAAAACACCCGCTAAAAAGCCGGCAGCGAAGAAACCCGGGGTAAAATAAAACTCCGGAAACCGGCCCAGGCTTGGGTCGATGGATTGATTCAAGGAGTCGCAGCATGGTTCTGCATGCCTTGCGCGGCGGTTGCCGCCTGGTCGTCGTCGGCTGCGCGCTAACCGGCTTCTGGAATTTCCCGCCGGCTGGCGCTTTTGAAGATTCCCAGAAGCAGGCCGAGCGCAGCGTCAAGCCCGCCAGCCTGGTGGGCCAGGAGCTCGAAATCGAGGGGGTGGCCATCGACGGCATCCCGCTGGATTGGGCCGGCTACCGGGGTAAGGTGGTGCTGGTCGATTTCTGGGCCACCTGGTGCGGGCCGTGCAGGGCTCAACTGCCCAAACTGCGACAAACCTACGAAGCCTTTCACCAGCGCGGTTTCGAGATCGTGGCGATCAGCCTGGACACCGATCGCGCTGCACTCGAAAAGTTTCTGACCGACGAGCAGATTCCCTGGGTGAACCTGTACAGCGACGACGAGAAGGCCAACGGCTGGAAGCATCCGGTGGCCGCCCGCTACGGCATCCGGGCCATCCCGGCCACGCTGCTGGTTGGCAAGGATGGCAAGGTCATCGCCCAGGACCTTGCCCCCGACGACCTGGCCCGGCAGCTCGACAAGCTGCTGGCCGAGTAAGGCGCACCCCCCAGTAGAACGGAATAAACGGCGTTCTACCGCCGGCTTGACCAGGCGGCGCAACAATCGGTATAGTAAGTCCTTATGTTCAATGCCGAGTTGTTCTGCGAAGCGCGCCTATGCCGCCCGTCGTAATTGACTTGCGCAGCACTGATGACTCGCGCGACGTAGTGCACCGTGCCGTGCAGGCGCTGGCCGAATCGAAAATCGTGGCCTTTCCGACCGAGACGGTTTACGGACTGGCCGCCAGCGCCCTGAGCGAAGAAGCGGTGGGGCGGCTGCTGGCTGCGCTGCCGGCCGAGCATCCTCGGACGCTGACGTTGGCGGTCAAGAGCGCCGACGAGGCCTTGGACTACGTCCCCGACCTGGGGGCGCTGGGGCAACGGCTGGCTCGGCGGTGTTGGCCCGGCCCGGTGACGTTGGTGTTCGACGACGGGCATCCCGACAGCCTGCTGCGGCAGCTTTGTCCCGCCGTACAGCAAGCCCTGGCCCCCGAGGGCCTTGTGGCGCTGCGCGTGCCGGCGCACCAGACGATTCTGGACGTGCTGCGCCTGCTGGCCGGCCCCGTGGTTCTGTCCAGTGCCAGGAGCCCGGGGCAGGTCGAGGCGGTGACGGCGCAGCAGGTCGTGGAAGCCTTGGACGACCGGGTGCAGTTGGTGCTGGACGACGGGCGCAGCCGTTTCGGCCAACCAGCCAGCGTGGTGCGGATCCGGGAGCGTGAGTTCGACGTGCTCGAAGTGGGAGTGGTCTCACCGCAGACGCTCAAGCGGCTTTCCAGCGTCATTGTGCTGTTTGTTTGCACCGGCAATACGTGTCGCAGCCCGATGGCGGAGGGGATGTTCAGGCAGTTGCTGGCCAGTCGGCTGGGTTGCTCGGTCGAGCAGGTCGAGGAGCGAGGCGCGATCGTGATGTCGGCCGGCATCGCGGCGATGCTGGGCGGTCGTCCGGCGGCCGAAGCGGTCGACGTGATGTCGCAGATGGGCTTGGATCTCTCAGGTCACGAAAGCCAGCCGTTGACCGAGCAGTTGGTCCGGCATGCCGACCTGATCGTGGCCATGACCCGTTCGCACCGGCAGGCCATTTTGGCCGACTGGCCGGAGGCGGCCGACCGCGTGCACCTGCTCTGCCGCGACGGCTCGGACGTGCCCGATCCCGTGGGCGGACCGGCCGAGCAGTACCGCCGCTGCGCCGAGCAGATGAAGCCCGAACTGGAGAAGTGGGCGAGCGAACTCAAACTGTAGCCGCGGGGTTCCGGCCCGCGGTGCCGTAGCGTAGGCTTCCAGCCTGCGGCGTCGCAGCGTAAGCTTCCAGGCGTCGCTCGGAGAAACGGACCGCGGTCCCGGAATTGCGAGCGGCCAATAAGAGAATGCCAGTGGCGGCCTGGCTCAGGAGGGCAACAGATGCGCATCGCAATCGGCAGCGATCACCGCGGCTTCGTGGTGAAGCAGAACCTGGTCGACTTGTTGAAGCGGCTCTCGCAAGAGGTGACCGACGTCGGCTCTTACGGTCCGGACTCGGTGGACTACCCGGACATCGCCTCTGTCGTCGGGCGGATGGTGGGCAACGGCGAAGTGGACCGCGGGATACTGATCTGCGGCACGGGCATCGGCATGTCGATTGCCGCCAACAAGCATCCGGGTGTCCGGGCGGCGCCGTGCCATGACGATCTTTCGGCCGAAATGAGCCGGCGTCACAACGACCTGAATGTCTTGTGCCTCTCGGCCGACATGCTGGGAGAGAAGCTGATCGACCGCATGGTCGAAATCTGGCTCAAGACCGAGTTCGAGGGGGGCCGCCATGCCCGCCGGGTCGAGAAAATCGCCCAGTTGGAGCAGCCGATCCCCAAGACCGGGCAGTGACGTGCCGTCGTCATGCCTGAGGCGAGCCTCATGCGGCGCGGCGTGGGCTGGCCGAGTTTGATGGTTCTAGCGGCTCTAGCGGCGGCCCCCGCTAGGCTCGGCGAACGGGGCGGCCGCCCGGACCTCTTTTGTCTTGAAGCCGGGCGAAATCCTGTTACAGTCGAATTTCGATGCCACGGCAGGGCAGCCATGGGCACGTCGAGCGAAGCGTCCCGGCGAGCCGGGAACCGTTCATCCGCCTTTCGACCAAATTTGAAGTGGCCAGCCATCTGAGCAGGTTGTCGTGATGTCCGATTCAGGTCTGAGCAGGCCCGACGAGGTCGATCACTTGCTGCGCAACGCCCAGCTTCGCGACGAGCTGGAGCCCTTTTTCGACGAGTCGATCAGCCGGCTGAACATCAAGGACCTGCCCACCCCGCAGGAAAACGAATACCTGGCGAGCATGCTGGCCTGGGAGCATGCTCCCGTGCTGCCCATCGCCCAGTGGTTCAACCCGCCGCTGGAGCTGCCGCATCCCGAAACGCTGGACGAGGCGGCCCTGCACGACGTGTTGTGGCACACCATCCAGCAGTTGTTCGACAAGCGTATCGTGCTCGACTTCACGGACCATCTGTCCGACCGGCAGTTGTACTGTCTGATCTACCGCGACATCCTGCCTTCGCCCGAAAAGAAAATCGACGCATCGCAGCACTACCTCCATTGGGACTGCGCGGATGCCGGCGGCGAACCGGAGGTGTGGCTGCGCTACTATGCCTCGGAGGAAGACCGGCGCAACTGGGCGGAGTCGGGCGATCCGTTGCCCCCTTCCGAGCCGCCTCCCTATCCCCGCGCGCTGCCCCGCCGCCCGCTGTAGTACGCGAGCCTTACACCGCGACGCCGCACCTGACCACTGGTCGCTGAAAAACCGGTCTTACCACACGTCGGCGGCGGCGACGCCCTTGGCGGCGGCCAGCTCGGTGGTCTTGGGCACGCACTCCAGGCCCACGTAATCGCGATAGCCCAGCTCGTAGGCCTGCCGCAGCACGCGGTTGTAGTGGACCTCGCCGGTCCCCGGCTCGTTGCGGCCGGGGTGGTCGGCCAGTTGCAGATACCCCACCTGGTCGAACCCTTCGGCCAGCCGGCCGCACAGGTCGCCTTCGCTGATCTGCATGTGGTACAGGTCCCAGTTGATCTTGACGTGGGTCGAGCCGACTTCGCGGCAGATCCGCACGGCATCGGGGCTGCCGTAGAGGCAATGCCCCTTGTGATCGACGCGGATGTTCATCGGCTCG
>JBBDNX010000313.1:0-4833 GCA_040877345.1 Pirellulales bacterium | reverse complement strand
GCCAGCGCGAGCTGCTCGGCATCCGCGCCGGCCGCCTCGCCGTACTTGGCCCGGTCCGCCTCGATCCGCGCCTGCACGCTAGCCAACTCGGCGCTGCTCGCGGCTAATGCGGCCTTCGCCGACTTTACCTTCAACAACAACGATTGGTGTCCGAGCGCCGTGGGCTGGTCCGCTTGCTCGGCCGCGGCGACGGCCGCCTCCAACGGCGCTTCCACCTCGGCCGACGGCTCGCCGAGCTCCGGCATAGCCTCGGCGGCCTTCTGTTGGGCAGCGGCGAGCTCGGCTTCACGCTGGCGCAATGCCACTTGTGCTTCGGCCAGAACGGTCTCCCGCAGTGCCGCTCGAAGCCCCGGGTACCAGGCGGGCGGGGGCAGGTCGATCGGCTCGATGTCCACCGGCAGCTCGCCAAAAATGGCCGGGATGCCGGGCAACACCGTGCCTCTTTCCTGCACCCGGTTGCGCTCGTCACCGCCCGTGTAGAACCACGTCGGCGCCTCAGGGTTCTTGTCGAACACCGCCACCGTTCCCAGCCGGACGATCTTTCTCAACGTGCTGTACTCGTATTCCTGGAACGGCCCCGGATCGGCCTCGCCGGCGGCGCGATCCTGCCGGATGCCGATCGGCTCGAAAAAAGCTCGCAGGCGGAAGTAGTCCTCCTGCGTGATCGGATCGTACTTGTGGTTGTGGCAGTGGGCGCAATTGAATGTCAGGCCCAAAAATGCCTTCGCCGTGTGCTCCACGTTGTGCCGCATCCACTCGTTGGGGTTCAAGGCGTACCAGTTGCGCACCAGGTACCCCGTCGCAACGGCCGCGTCCGGGTCGCCCGGCGCGATCTCGTCGGCAGCCAGCATTTCCTGGACCATGCAGTCGTACCCCTTGTCCTCATTCAGCGACCGCACGATCCAATCCCGCCAACGCCAAACCTGCGGCGCGCTGTTCCACACGTCGGGCACCATCCGACGGCCGTACCAGTCGCTGTAGCGCCAGACGTCCATCCAGTGCCGGCCCCAACGCTCGCCATACCGCGGGCTTGCCAGCAACCGGTCGACGACCCGCTCATAAGCATCCGGCGAGCGATCGCCCAGAAAACTACGCAGTTCCTCTCGCGTCGGCGGCAGGCCGATCAGATCCAGGTACACCCGCCGCAAAAGAAGGCCCTGCTCGGCCGCCGGCCTCGCTGCCAGGCCGTGTTGCTCGTGGCCGCCGCCGACAAAGGCATCGATCGGGTTGCGCGTCCAGGCCGCATCAACCCCCGTGGGCAGGGGCGCCTTGACGGGGCCCCGAAACGCCCAATGCTCGCGCGGGTCGGGCGGAACCGCCTCGCCCCCCGGTATCTTGGCCCCTTGGTCGATCCACGCCTTGACCACCGCGATCTCGCCGGCCGTCAAGGCCGATCCTTCTTCTAGGGGAGGCATCCGCGCTTCGGCTTCGGCCGTGATGCGCTCGACGAGCAGGCTCTCCGACGCCCGGCCCGGAACAATCACCGCTCCGGCGTCGCTGCCCGCCAGGACAAGTTGCCCCGCGTCAAGCCGCAGACCGGCCTGCTGCGTCAGGGCCCCGTGACAGGCCCAGCACCGCTCCTCGAAAATCGGCTTGACGTCGCGGGCATAATCCACCGCGCGCTCGTCCGCCGTTGCCGGACCGGCCGCCAGCACACAGATCAGCACTCCCGCTGCTCGCCGGCGGCCCATGGAATCAACTCCCCTGCTTGTCCACGCATTGACGGCGGTTGATGTATTGTGACAAGCATTCGGGCGGCGGGCAACCGAATCCGCCGGCCGCGGAGAGCTCCTCGGGCAAGAAGCTACCCGGCTAGGACTCGAACCTAGAATGAGGGAGCCAAAGTCCCTAGTGTTACCATTACACCACCGGGTAGGATGCCCCTTTCCGCAGGCGTTCGCCGCCCCGCGCCCCCGCTGACGTGAGCCTCGCCCTTTGCTGCCGTTATCATAGCCGTTGGCTGCGCACCGCCACAATCCCCGATAAGCTGAAGCGCGATCTTGGCGCCACAGGCGCCACGCTCATCGGCCGGGCACGGGGCGGTCCGCGGGCGCAGGCAGGCCCAGGCGGCGCTGCGGCAGGTGGTCTAATCGATCAGCGGAGTTTCGACGTCGCCGCCCGATGAGCCGCCGCCAGGCGGGTGCGCGTCCGATGTGCCCTCCCGCCGCAGCCGATCGGGCGTCTGCGGTCGCTGCTCGGCGTCCGATCGATTGACCACCGAGAACGAAAGCTGCTCCAGCTCGATCGCCAGGTCGACGCCCACCTGGCTTACCGACGGCGGCACCGTGATGGTCACCGGAGCGAAGTTGAGGATGCCTTCCACCCCTACCGCCACCAGCCGGTCGGCAACCACCTGGGCCGCCACCCCCGGAACGGCGATCATTCCCAGCCGGACCTGCTGCGCCTTGGCGATCTCCGGCAGCCGGTCCAGGTGATACACCTCGACGCCCTCCACGCGCGAGCCGATCTTCGAGCTCTCGGTGTCGAAAGCCGCCACGATGCGGAAGCCACGCTGCTGAAAGCCCTTGTACCCCAAGAGGGCACGACCCAGGTTGCCCGCGCCCACCAGCGCCGCCGGCCATTGCTGATCGGTGCCCAGGATTTTCTTGACCGCGGCAATCAGCTCGTCGCAGCGGTAACCGATGCCCGGATAACCGAAGTGGCCGAAATAGGCCAGGTCCTTGCGCACCTGGGCATCGGTGAACCCCAGCACCCGGCCCAACTGGTTGGAACTGATCGTCTCCTGGCCGTCTCGCACAAAGTGGCCCAGCTCCCGCAGATACAGGCTGAGTCTGCTCACAACCGCCTTGGGCACCGAGACTTCGGACACGGGAACGGCTGGTTTGCTCTTGGGATCACTCATGGCGCTTGGAAGGGATTTCCACGGTGCATCCCAACGCCGGCATTAGATCATTAGATCAAAGCACTCTAAAACAAGCCCACCGCGTTCACAAGGGGGCGCCGCGCCGCCAAGCCCGTGTGCGGCACGCCGCGGACCAGGTGTGCAGGCCAGTTGCCCGAAAATGCGACCCGGCCAAGGGGAGCGGAGCTCTTTGCAGCTATACGCCGGGCGAGCACCTGGGCTACCACGTCAGGCATTCCGCGGTGTCCGCGGCAATCTGCCCGGTCGCTTCATGGTACAGCCAGCCCCCATTGCCGCTGGCGGCTGTCGGAGGAAACGAGGCCGTCGCCGTCACCGTGCTGCTGCCCGTAATCGGGTTTGTTGGAAGTCCGTTCAGCATGTACGGCCCATAAGGGAAGCTGGGCCCGGGGGCTCCCACGGCGCCGCTGGCGTCGGTGGCCGAGGTCAATTGCGGAAGCACGCCGCCGCTGATCGTCGGCACGGCCCCGGAGTGGTGCAGCTTGTAAAGCTCGATCTGGCTTCGCAGGGCGTGCAGGTTGAACCTCAACGCGCTCTCCCGGGCGTCCTTCGTCGACGACGAGAACTGCGGGATAATCGTGGCGGCTAGCACGGCCATGATCACGACCACGATCAGCACCTCGATCAGGGTGAATGCCTGGCGGCGACGCTTTGGGATGCTCATTGACTGGTTTCCTGTTGGCGCCCGAGCGCTCGATTGCGGCGCCCCCGACCGCGTGCTGGCTCTCCGCCGCACCGGCGCAGGTGCCGTCCCCTTAAGTTAAGTAGGTTGCCGTTTGGAAACGGTCAAGAAGCCACCGAGACCTCACGAGCTCGGATCTCAATCCGCTTCGGGCCTGATTGCCGCGATTGCGCAGGTTCGCAATCTTGTCAGCGTCGCGCTTCGCGCCCCATGGCACCGCCGCCCGAGTGTGCCAGGCCGCGCAACCGGAGCCGGCAGGCGTAACCGTTAATTAACTCGCACGCGCTGCGGCACTTAGGAACCGGCCGGCTAGTCCAACCGCCCCAGTCCGCCCCGGCGAGGCCGCCTTCGCCAAGCGCGCCGCCGATTTGTCCCCTCTAGATCAAGCAAACCACCCGTGTTGTCGATAGGAGTGGCATACGACCAGGCTCTTGGCCGGTTTGCACAGACTGCGGCTTCGGGGGCGAACCGCGCGGAAGTGCAATTTGGGCAACCGAGTTAACGCACATGGAGTGCGCTGGCCGAAACATCCATAGGCGAGCATGCTCGCCGGACCAGGCCCAAACCATTTGATGAGTTTCCTGAGGAGGAGGAACATGAAAGCTCTTCTGGGAGTGCCGATACTCGCTGTGCTTTTGGCAGCGGCATCGGTCAACCCGGCCGCCGCCGGCTATTGCGGCGCGGCCAGGTACAAGTGTTGCAATCGGAGTTGCGACACGGCCGACTATGCCCGCTCGAAGCAGCAGTGTCATACGGTCATGAAGACCTGCAGGCAGGTTGTCTACGAAAAGCAGGACTACACGTGCTACAAGACGGTCTACGAGACCGTCTGCGAAGATAAGCAAGTGGCCTGCCTGAACTACGTCAAAGAGACGGCCTACCGCGACTGCGAGTATACGGTCGCCAGGCCGGTATGGGAAACCAAGTACCGGACGGTCAACTACACGGTCTGCAAGCCGGTCTACGAGACCCGCACCAAGGAAATTTGCTACACGGTTTGCAAGCCGGTCTGGGAAACCAAGACCAAGGAGCTCTGCTACACGCTCACGAAGCCGGTTTATGAGACCAAGACCAAGGAACTCTGCTACACCGCCGTGAAGCCCGTCTGGGAGACGAAGACCAAGGAACTCTGCTATAACGCCTGCAAGCCCGTCTACGAAACCCGCACCAAGGAGCTCTGCTACACGGTCTGCAAGCCGGTCTGGGAAACCAAGACCAAGGAGCTCTGCTATACCGTCTGCAAGCCCGTCTACGAAACCAAGACCAAGGA
>JBBDNX010000312.1:0-4833 GCA_040877345.1 Pirellulales bacterium | reverse complement strand
ATCAAGGTGCCGTATTGCCTGCGCGTGGCGGAAGAGCGCCAGATCTACGAGAAGACGCTGGCGGAAAGCGCCAACCACCTCACCCGTCTGCTGCGACCCGGCGACGTCGTCTACCTCCACGACCCCCAGACGGCCGGCCTGGTGCCGGCGGTCAAACCGCAGTCGGCCTGCTTCGAACAGCTCGGCCCGGCCGGCATGCAGGCGCTGGCCGACGTAGTGAGGTACGCACGCCAGCGGGGCCTGCTGGTGCTCTTGGACGGCAAACGCAACGACATCGGCTCGACGGCGGCGGCTTATGCCGAGGGGTTCCTGGGGGCCGACAGCCCCTGGGGGGCCGACGCCCTGACGGTGAATCCCTATCTGGGCGACGACAGCCTGCAACCATTTGTGGAAGTCGCCGGGCGGCGGCAGGCGGGGCTGTTCGTGCTGGTCAAGACGTCGAACCCCGGCGCCGGGCAGTTTCAGGACCTTGAGTCGGGCGGAGTTGCCTTATACCTCCGCGTGGCGCAGTGCGTGGAGCGGCTGGCCGAGCAGACAGCGGGCGCCGCCGGCTACGGCTACGTGGGCGCCGTGGTCGGCGCCACCTATCCCGAGCAACTGTCCGCGTTGCGGGCCGCGATGCCGCACGCCTGGCTGTTGGTGCCTGGCTTCGGCAGCCAGGGGGGCACCGCCCGCGACGTGATCGGCGCTTTTGACCCGGCAGGACTGGGGGCCGTGATCAACAATTCGCGGGGGATCATCTTCGCCCATTCGCGGCGCGAGTACCGGGACCGCTTCGGCGATGCCCGCTGGCAAGAGGCCGTGGCCGCCGCCACGCGCGACATGATCGACCAGTTGCGGGAGGCGGGGTACGGAGGAAGGCAGAAGGGGTGAAGGCAGAAGGAGGAAGGCAGAAGGAGGAAGGAGGAAGGACAGATCTTGGTGCTTGGTGCTTGGTACTTGGTACGAAGGCCAGCGCTGATGGCAAGCCGGCAGTGGCGCCTGGAAGGAGCGGGCGCGGGCGACGGTTGGCTTGAGGCTGGTGGGACGGGAGCGTACAATCGCGTGTTTTCATGGGAATAGCCGAGGAGAGGCGAGGAGAAATTGTTCATGGAGCGCACGCTGATTCTGTTCAAACCCGATTGCGTGCAGCGCCGGCTGGTGGGGCGCGTGCTGAGCCGGTTCGAAGACAAGGGGCTCAACGTGATCGCCATGAAGATGATGCGGATCACCAAGGAGCTGTCAAGCAAGCACTATGCCGAGCACGTGTCGAAGCCGTTCTATCCCGCGCTGGAGAGCTTTATCACCGGCGGGCCCGTGGTGGCCGCGATCGTCGAGGGGCTGGAGGCGGTCCGCGTGGTCCGCGAGATGCTGGGGGCGACGAGCGGGTTGAAGGCGGCGTCCGGCACGATCCGGGGGGACTTCAGCTCGAGCCGGCAGATGAACCTGGTGCACGCGTCGGACGGGCCCGAGGCGGCCGCCCGCGAGATCGCGTTGTACTTCCGCCCTGAGGAGATCTGCGCTTACGAGCCGTCGGACGCCGCCTGGCTGCGCAGCGCCGACGAGTTCTGAGCGGCGCTGGTCACTCGAGGCTCGTTGGGTTTAGTCGAGGATCTAAACCAAAAGAAAAAATAATTCGGGGTAGGTCGACTTTCGTGTGTTAATTGGACTTATCCCCTTTTTTCGCATGTGTTAATTGGACTTATCCCCTTTTCTCGAGCGGCGGCTTGGGCTTTCAGTATTTTGGGTGAAGGTGGATCAGCAGGTTGGCGACCCATGGAGCGGCAATCGCACCCAGGAGGAACGCGACCAAGGCGTACATCGAGGCTTCGATAACAAGATCGGCCAGCTCATCGGACAAGAAGAACGGCAGGGCCGCAAAGAGGCCCACGCCCGCGAGGGCAGCCGTGTAGACGGCCATCGAGTTGCGACACCAGCCGGGCTCGCAACGCCAGACCGCCGACAGTGGGATCGCGAGCATAGCACATACCAGCGCCGCGACCAAGCCGCCGGGGTTGAGCGTGATCCACGCCAAGGCCGCCCCGGCCAAAGTGCACAGGAGACATCCGGCGAGCCAGATCGAGGCCGTAAAGCGCTCCGGTGAAAGCGCGTGGCGGCCGAAGCGGTTGAAGAGCAGCAATAAGTCGAACAGCGGCTGGGCAAGCCAGGTCATAAAAGCGAAGACGACATAGAGAACCAACAGCGGTATGACGTACGGGGCCAGATCGGGGTTGTTGCGGGCGATGGACCGCGCCACTCGGGCCACGATAAACACGCCGATGATGACGAGCCATTGTGTCCTGGGAGGCAAGCGGGCCATCCAGAGGAAGTATCGCAACATGAGGCGATAGATCGGGTTCCTGGCCTTGATCGCCTCGATGATTCCCTCGCGTGCCCATTCCAGCTCGGGATCGAGCCGCAACGCCTCGCGGAAGTGCTCGGCGGCCTTGAGCGGTTCTCGTTTTTCCAACAGCACCCAGCCCTGGTTGGCATGGGTCAGCGCATCCTCGGGATCGCGCGCCAGGGCCGCCTCGATCGTAGCGCCCGCCTGGTCCTTGCGCCCCAATTTCACCTGGGACATGGCGCGGAGGTTGGCGCAGCCGGAGTGGTCGGGATCGCAGCTTAGGCCTTGGTCGGCCGCGGCGAGGGCGTCGGCCCAGCGGCTCTGGTCGAAGTGGATGGCCGCCAAGAGGGCGAAGTAATCGGCGTCTTGATTCTCCAGCGAGATGGCTTCCGTGACGGCCTCTCGCGCCTCGTTGAGCCGGTTGCGATGGTAGAGCACCTTGGCCAGGGCGTAGTGGGTAAACGCCACGTCCGGGGCGAGATGGACGGCCTGGCCTGCCGCGGCCGTCGCCTCGTCGTACTTCTTGCGCTCGATCAGGCAGAGGGCCAACAAGGCATGGACGAGGGCGTTGTCTGGTTCGTCGGCGAGCTGCCGCCGCAGCTCGGCCGCTGCCTGCTCATAGCGCGATTGCGCGATGAGCAACTGCGCGCGGGTGAGGTGTTGATCCATCCGGAAAGGCGTGTCAGAGCTTCATGTACGTGAGGATGTCGTCGTAGATGCCCCCCTGGTTCGAATAGAGGGCATAGTTGCGGGCGGTTGAAAACCACTCCCGCGTAGTAGGCTTGAGCGAAGCGGCGGCCGAGAGCAGGTCCTTGGTTTCCAGCGGCTTGGGAATCCCTTCCCGCATGGCGGCCTGCAGTTTCTGCTCCACCGCCACGTCGAGTATGGCCTTCAAGTCGGCGCCCGAGAAGTCTTGGGTCTTCTTGACCAGGTGGTCGTAATCGATGGTGGCCAGCGGCTTGCCCCGGCAAAGAATCCGCAAGATCGCCGCCCGGGCCGGGGCATCCGGTGGGGGGACAAACAGGATCCGGTCGAAGCGGCCCGGGCGGCGGAAGGCGGGGTCGAGGTGCCAGGGCGCATTCGTGGCGGCCAGGACCAGGATGCCCTCGTTCGAGGTATCGACCCCGTCCATCTCGGAGAGGAACTGGTTGATCAGGTGTCGGCCGGCGCTGTGCTGCATGTCGCTGCGGCGGGCGCCCAGGGCGTCGACTTCGTCGAAGAACAACACACAAGGGGTGTTGCGGCGGGCCTGGTCGAACAGCTCGTGCAGGTTCCGCTCGCTGTTGCCGAGCCACATCTCCAGGACGTCGTTGATGCCGACCACGCGGAAGCTGGCATGGATCTCGCCCGCGGTGGCCCGCGCCAGGTGCGTCTTGCCGCAGCCCGGCGGCCCGTACATCAGAATGCCGCCGCCCGCCGATTTGCCGTAGGCCTGGTAGATCTCCGGATGCGTGACCGGATAGATAATCTTCAGCCGGATTTCTTCCTTGAGCTTCTCCATGCCTCCCACGTGCTCGAAGTTGACCCGGGGGCGTTCCATGTCCTGCTCGACGGGCGCATCGGTCTCCTGCCAGCCGGCGCGCTGCCGCCCGTCGACGATCTCGGAAGAGTCTGGATCCGCACCGATGCCCAGCCGCGAAGCGAACTCGGCGTCGGCCGCCTGTGTATCGATTTCCACGGCCAGCTTGTACTGGGCCACGGCGCGCTGGACGTCGCCGGCCCGCGACAGCAGCCGGGCGTGGAGCAAGTGGGCCTGGGCCGGCGGATCGCGGTCCTTGAGCAGCTCTTCCACGATGACGGACGCCGCGCTGTCCTTACTCTGCATGAAAAAGGCCCGAGCCAAGCCGAGCTTGAGCGGCACCGACTGCGGTGCCAGTGTGAGCGCCTTGCGATACTCGGCCTCCGCCTCGTCGAGTTGCCCGCGGCCCAGCAGCGTATCGGCCAGGTGCTGCCGCAAGGGGATATTGTCCGGAGAAACACGCGCCGCCTCGCGCAGCGATTCGAGACCATCGTCAGCTCGGGCCATGATCGTTCCCGGTGTAGAGGGTGGTGTCGGACTGTCAACTTGTTTCAAGAATAGCAGCCGGCTCGTAGCACGAAAAGGAACTTGGGATCTTGGGACTTGGGATCTTGGGACTTGGAACTTGGAACTTGGAACTTGGGACTTGGAACTTGGGACTTGGAACTTGGGACTTGGAACTGGATCTTGGATGAGGCTTCGCACGCGGCGGACTTGCAGCTCCAGACAGAATAGGAATGCGGAGAAGGACTGGGGCACGCGAACGCTTTGCCCCAGGCACCCGGTGCACGACGGGCTTCCTCACGCGGAGCGTGAGGGCTACTTTGACGGGGGCGGGATGAGGACGTCGGGTTCGTCGATCACCAGGTAATGGCCGTGGTCGGCCGTGAGGATGACGACGGTCTGGTCCCAACGGCCTTCCTTTTCGGCCCACGCGGCCACCTCGCGGAAGGCGTCGTCGCCGCTTTTCACGGCGCCGATCGCGTTGTCG
>JBBDNX010000311.1:0-4833 GCA_040877345.1 Pirellulales bacterium | reverse complement strand
CGGGCCGTGACGGCCAGCGTGTAATCGCCGGAGGCCTGGGTGCCCGCGAACGAGCCGACCATTTGCTCGCCTTGCCGCCGCAGCCGGATCGGCTCGGTCTTGCCGTCGGGCAAGGTCACGGTCGCCTCGAACAGGCCATCCGTGATCGGCTCGCCCTCGGCCGTCTCGGCGCCGGCGGAGAACTCCACGCGCGTGCCGGGGCCGAACCTTCGCTGCTCCAGCTTGATCCAGACGTTGCCTTCCGTGCTCTCGTCCTTGCGCGCCAGCCACAAGACCACTTGCCGCCAGAACCTGCGGTGCGCCGACTCGAAGCCGTCCATCCACCAATGCCAGGTCGAGTCGACGGCCAGGGCGATGACACGGCCATTACCGTGGTTGCCCGCCACCAACAACGGATCGCCCGCCTGGCTTTCGGCCAACACGCTGGCGCCGGGCTTCACTCCGCTGAAGCGGTTCGCGCCCCCTTCCAGCGGCGGCAGCTTCTCCCAGGCGGCCTGGTTGCCGGCCCGGTCGGCCAGCAGCATCAGGCTTTGCGTCGAGCCCAGCCGCGTGGGCAACATCCGCAACCGGCCGGCCAAGTGCAGGTCTGGCCGGGTCGGCTCGCCGAAGTTCTGCCGCTCCAGCCGGTTGATCTCGATCGGCAACACGTCGGCCAGCGGCGTGCGGCCGTAGCCGCCGGCCCCAAAGCTATGGATGCCTCCCAGCATGATAAAGCCGGCCCCGCGCTCGACTGCCGCCGTCAGTGCAGCCAGCTCTTCCTTGTTGAAGGCCGTCGAATCCAAGTCGCCGAGGATGTAAACGTCGTAGGCGCCCGGCTTGAAGCGGTCGATCAGGTCGGTCGGCCGGGTCTCCTTCTGCTGCGCGTCGATGCGGAAGTAGTCGACCTTGATGTCGCGGGAGGCGTCCAAGCTCCAGCGCAGGTACTTCTGCTCCGGCTGCAGGGCCCCGTTAAGGTACAGGACGTTCAAGCCGCCCTTGAGCACCGTGACGAACGTGCTGATCTCGTTGTTGGTGGTCACCATCTCGCCGGGGCGGGTGGCCGCCTTGAGCGTGACCTTGATCTCGCCCGGCACCTGGGGCACGTAGTCGAGATCGACCGGCAGCCGCTGGCCGTCCTCGAGGGCCTTCAGCCGCCTGGTGCCGACGACTTCCATCTTTCCCGGCGCCGCCTCGACGAGCAACTGCACCGGAAGGTCCTGGTTGACGAATCCTTCCACTCGAACCGTGCCGGTCACCTCGAGCTGATTCTTGACGAACACCGGGGCGTTGGTGAGCAGCTCTTCCAGGGCGATGTCGCGGGCCTGGCCCGGCCCGCGGGCCTGGCCGAACGGCACGGTGTAAAGCCGGGCGCCCAGATCGGCCATGCGGCGGGCGGCCGCGTGAGGCGGCATGTCGCGCGGGGCATAGGCCCGCTGCGCGCCGTCGCCCAGCAATACCACCCCGGCCAGCCGCTTGCCCGCCTCGCGCTGGAGCACGTCGTCCAGGACGGCCCCGATCGCCGTTTGCATCCCCTCCGGCGGGCCGCCCGGATCGAGTTTGCCCTCGGAGAAGTCCAGCGAATGCGGCTCGGAGTCGAAGGCGTACACCTTGACCTCCACCTCCTTGGCGAGCCTGGCCATTCCCGGCAAAGCCTCCTCCAGCGCCGATCGCAGCGCGTCCCAGCGGCTCTTGCGCCCGACGGCGTCGACCACCAGCATGCTGCGCGAGCGGTCGAGCAAGACCAGCAGCGTGGCCGCCTGCTTGGTGGTCCTCGTCCAGACCAGCGTGGGCCGCAACATGGCCAGGATCAACAGCACGACCACCGCCAGGCGCACCAGCGCCAGCACGCGGCGGCGAAAGGGCGTGGTGCGGTCGCGCGACGGCCCCAACAGCAACAGCGCCAGCAGCGCCAAGGCGGCGACCACGACCACGGCGTAGCCCCCCACGGGGTCGGTCTTCAGCCGCATGACTTCGCCGAGAAGGTGCATCGTCTTACCGCCTGTCCCGCGGCTGGGCCCGCTCGCGATAGAACCGGTTCGACAGCACGTGCTCGGCCGACAGCACCAGCGCCACGACCGCGATCAACAACCCAAACAGTTCGCGGCCGACGCGGCCCGTGTTCACCTCGCGGTCGATCTGCTCGCGGTTGCGGGCCAGCCTGAAGTCGGCATCGCCCCAGATCTGCTTGAGCTGCTGCTCGTCGAGCCGCGTCAGGTCGCTGGCTTCGGCCGGAATATTCACGCTGAAACCGCGGTCGATCCCGCCGCTGGCCCCTCCAGCCCTGACGCGATAGTTGCCGGGCCGCTCCGTGCCGGTAATCACGATCGATTGTTCGGAGGCGTCGGCACTCTGGCGGAACGAATCGCCCCTGGGCGTGGTGACCAGGTAGGTCGAGAACTGCCGGCCGGAGGCGATCCGCAAGACGGCCGTCTCGCCCGCCGCGTAGTTGAGCCGCCCGTCGGTGCTCCCCACGAGGTACTGAAACATCTGGTCCATGAGCATCACGAACGGCCAGGGCTCGAAGCCGACCGGCAGCCGGTTCCAGCGGTTGTCGTCGGAAACGTCTCTGGCCTCGACGGGCGTGGTCATGGTGAGCGCGCGGCCTTTGCCTACCACGCGCTCCAAGACGGCCGGGCGGTTGTTCGAATAATTGAGCACGGCCGCGGCCTGCTCGACCGGCTCCAGTTGCCAATGCCGATAGACGGGGAAGGCATCCCAGGGGACGGACCCTCGCAACGGGCGGAAGCGTGCCAGCATCGGATGCTGCTCGTTGCCGGTCACCACGTGCAGGTTGCCGTCGGGAAAGCGAGCCTGGATGCCCAAGGCGCCGGCCAGCAGCTCCTGTCCGCCGACTCCGTTGTAAGGCGGTTGGGCGCTGGGGCCAAGAAAGATGGCCAGGCTGCCGCCATCCTGGACGTAAACGTGCAGCTTGCTCCACATCTCTTCCGACAGCGGTGGAGGGTCGACCAGGGCCACGGCGGGAAACGATTCGAGCGGCTGCTGGCCGAGCTGCTGCGGCGAAACGACCTGGCAATCCCAGCGGGCCTGGCCGGTCCTGCGAAAGCCAGGCGGGGCCAAAGCCCGGGTCAGCGAGTCGGCACGCGCTTCGGAAGGCGACGGTGCAACCACCAGCACTGGCCACGGCGGCTTGACCTCGATGGTGAACCAGCGGCGGTCGTCGGCGGCCAGGCCATCCGATCCAACCAGCCGAAGGTAACCCTGGTGCGTGCCCGTCTCCAGGCCGCCAATGGCAAACTCGACCGGGCGAGGCGCTTGCGGATCGGCCTCGACCGTTTCCTCGCCCTTCTTTTGCGGCTTGCCCTCCGAGTCGACCAGGTAGGCCTGCACGACGCGCGCGCCCGGCTGCGTGGCCATCACTTCACAGGCCAGCGTCCAGGGCCGGCTGCGGGGCAGCACTTCGCTCGACAGGTGCACCTCGCCCAGCGCGAAGTTCTGGGGCTTTTCGACGCCGACGTCAATGATGTAGATTCCCATTTCGTCAAGCTTCGCCAGCCGCTGGGCCAGAGTGCTGGTGCCTTGCCTTTTCCAGGCGGCCTGGGCCAGGTCGGTAAAGACATACAGTTCCTTCCGCTCCAGCTCGCTCTTGCGCAACAGCTCGGCCGACTGTTCGAGCGTCTCGACCAGCGGGCGGGCCACCGCATCGGTCTCCAGCCGCTTGATGCGATCCTGGGCCGACCCCAGGTCGACCTGGAAGGCGGCCTCGCCGCGGCGCGAATCGATGACGGCCAACTGGCTGTCGGGGGGAAGTTGCCCGGCCAGCCAGAGACCGATGTCGCGAGCGACCTCGAGCCGCGTCTGGTTTTGATGGCGGTAATCCATGCGGGGCGCGGTGTCGAACACGAGAGCGGCGGCGACGGGCGCTTCCTGGTCGCCGATCACGCCGGAGGCCTTGACGCTGGGCCGGGCCAGTGCGGCGGCCAGCAGGCAGACCGCGGCGCAGCGGAGCAGGAGCAACAAGAGGTGCCGCAGCTTGAGCCGCCGGCGGTTGGCATCCTGCCGCACCTGGATGAACCGCAGGGCGGGGAACTCGAGGTGCCGCGGCTGCTGCCGCATCACGAGGTGCAGAATGATCGGGGCCGCTGCCGCCGCGGCGCCGGCCAGCAAGGCGGGATTGACGAAGTCCATGGCCTAGTACCTCGCCTGCCGGTTGACCAGGTACTCCAGCAAGGCCTTGTCGAACTGCATGCTGGTATCGAGCGCGACGTAGTCGATGCCGCTTTGAAAGCACTCTCGCCGATACGTGTCGCGGAAGGATTCCATTTCGGCCAGGTAATCGGCGCGGAAGCCGCCGGCGTCGACCTGCACTTTGTCATGGGTTTCGGGCTCCTCGAACTCGACCACGCCCTCGAAAGGAAAGCTGACTTCGGCCTCGTCCAGGATATGAAACAGGATCACGTCGTGCCCGCCGTGCCGCAGCCGCCGCAGGGCCTTGATGATCGGCTCGGGGTCGGCCAGCAGGTCCGAAAACAGCATCACCAGGCTGCGGTGCCGCAGCATGGCGGCAATCTGGACCAGGCTCTTGGCGATGGCGGTCTCGCCGGCCGGCTTGAGCTTGCTCAACAGCGAGAGCACGTTGCCCAGTTGGGCCCGCTTCGAACGGGGCGGCAGGCTGCTCTTGATCTTTTCGTCGAACGTGATCAGACCCACCGGATCCTGCTGGTGGATCATCAGGTAGCACAAGGCGGCCGCCAGGCAGATCGAATAATCGAACTTGGTCAGCTCCTGGCGGTAGGTGTAGCCCATCGAGCGGCTGAGGTCCATGACCAGGTAGCCGGTGATGTTGGTTTCGGCCTCGAACTTCTTGATGTAGTACTTGTCGGTCTTGGCGTAGAC
>JBBDNX010000310.1:0-4885 GCA_040877345.1 Pirellulales bacterium | reverse complement strand
AGGCCCTTCGGCCCCACAGCCGGCTGCCGTTCGAAGTGCACCTGATGACGATGCGGCCGCTCGATTGGATCGAACCGTTCGTTGAAGCGGGGGTCGACTGCTTTATCCTCTGCTTCGATACGCTGGGGGCCCCGGCCGCCGCCATCGATCGGGTCCGCTCGTACGACAAGCAGGTGGGCTTCTCGCTGTTGATCGGCGAGCCGGCGGAGGCGGCCGAGCCCTACCTCGAACAATTGGACGTGCTGACGCTGATCGGCACGGCCATGGGCATCAAGGGCGCCTCGATGCACGCCAGCCTGCCGGCAAAAATCGGCCGAGCGCGGGAGCTGATCGCCAAGCTGGGGGCGCCGGCGCTGGTCGAGGCCGACGGCGGCATCCGCCGCGAAACAGTTCCGCTCATGGCCGAAGCCGGCGTCGACATGATCGTGCCCGGTTCGCTGATGTTCAAAGAAGATCCGCCACGGATGCGGCAGTGGCTGGCGGGCCTGCCGCGCGGCGGAGGAGGCGCGCCGACATGAACCGATCGCCGGCGGCCGAGCTGGAGCAGGCACTGGCCGAGGTGCCGCTGCTCGACGTACACACGCACCTGGTCGGGGGCCGGTTGGGGGCCCGCGGGCTGGAAGATATCCTGCTCTACCACATGGTCGTGAGCGACCTGTACGCGGCCGGCTGCCCGGCGGGCGCCCGGCTGACGCAATACCCGGCCTGGCCGCCGCGCGAAGAAGCACGCGGGCGGATTGCCGAGGCGCTTGCTTTTCTCAAGCATATCCGCAACACCAGCTCGTACTGGTGCCTGCAGACGATCCTGCGCGACCTTTACGACTGGCACGAGCCGATCACCGACGACAACTGGCCCCAGCTCGACGCCGCGATTCGCGAGCGGGCCGACGACCGGGCCTGGCAGCATGGCATCCTCGACCGGCTGAACATTCACCGCACGGGGACCGAGATCGCCCGCAGGGAAGCCGGGCAGGACGACGATCGTCTGCAGTACTCGCTGGAATGGGGTTTCTTCACCCGCTGCCAGTGGGGCGAGTTCGACACGGCCATCTACGAGCTGGAACGGTGCTGGGGAAAAAAGCCGGAAAGCCCGTCCCCCATTGCCGGCGGCGGCCGCCCGGCGACCGAACGGACAATCCGCGGCCTCGACGACGTGCGCGCGGCCGTCAAGCACTACGTCGACAGCATTCCCTACGACCAGGTGTTGTCGACGGCCACGCACATATCCACCGACATCCATTACGGGCTGGTGACCGATGAGGAGATGACCGCCGCCCTGGAGCGCCGCACGCACGCCGGGCCGGCCGAGCGCGACATCTACGCTTCGTACGTCCACGAAATGGTGTTGACCGGGCTGGAAGAGCAAGCCAAACCGATCGTGTTCGTGTTCAGCCTGGGGGCCGAGCCGCTGCCTTATGAGACGGCGGCGCGGCTCTCGCAGCGGACGATCGCCGAGCTGGCCGAGATGATCGGGCGGCACCCGCGGTTGAGCTTCCAGTGTATGCTGGCCAGCCGGCACGCCAACCAGTCGCTCGCCACGCTGGCCCGCGAGCTGCCGAACCTGAGCCTGGCGGGATACTGGTGGCACAATTTCTTTCCCAGCGCCATCCGCCAGGTGATCTCCGAACGGCTCGACATGCTGCCGGTGAACAAGCAGATCGGTTTTCTGTCGGACGCATACTGCGTGGAGTGGACATACGCCAAGGCGCTGCTGGTCCGCAAGCAGTTGGCGCACGTGCTGGCCGGCAAGATCGAACAGGGGCAATACAGCCAGGCCGACGCGATATCGATTGCGCGATCGATCCTCTACGAGAGCCCGCAAACCCTGCTGGGCATGGTGCCCAGGGCCGTGTAGCAACAGACGCGTCCGATGTGTCAGCAGAACCCTCGCGCAGTAGAAAGGCAAATCATGCACAGGCTGTCCGCAATATCCGCGCTGGCGCTCATCGCGTTTTTGCCGTGCCCACTTTGCCGGGCGGAGGAGACGGCCCAACCGGGCCAGCGAAAAACGGTGGCGGCCGTGGCAACCGTCTGGCACACCAACTCGCACGCCGACGTGATTGTGGGCCGGTTGCTGGAGGGCAGAGCGCTCGACGGCCGCGTCGACGAATCGGCGCCGCGGCTGGTTTCACTCTACTTGGACCAGGTGCCGGCCCACGACATCGGCCGGAAGCTGGCCGAGCGGCATCAGGTGCCAATCCACCGGACCGTGGCGGAGGCCTTGACGCTGGGCACCGGCAAGCTGGCGGTGGACGCGGTGCTGCTGGTGGCGGAGCACGGCGATTATCCGGCCTCCGCGACCGGCCAGATCCAGTACCCCAAGCGGCGGCTGTTCGCCGAAATCGCCGACGTGTTTGCCGCCAGCGGCCGCTCCGTGCCCGTGTTCGTCGACAAGCACCTGGCCGACAACTGGGAGGACGCCAAATGGATCTACGACACGGCCAAGCGGTTGGACGCACCGTTGATGGCCGGCTCGTCGTTGCCGGTGTTGTGGCGGTACCCGCCGGTCGACGTCGAACGTGGCGCGAAGCTCGACCAGGTCGTGGCCGTCTCGTACCACACGCTGGACGCCTATGGCTTTCACGCGCTGGAGATGGTCCAGGCGCTGGCCGAGCGGCGGCAGGGAAGCGAAACGGGAATCCGGCGGGTGCAGTGCCTGGAAGGCGACGCGGTCTGGGAGGCGGGGCGGCAAGGCAAGTACGACGCGGGGCTGCTCCAGGCGGCCCTGGCCCGGTTGCGGAACCGCCGGGGCGGCGAGGCGGAGTTGTCGGCCGTGGTCCCCGAGCCGGTGTTGTTCAGCATCGAGTACGCCGACCGCCTGGAGGCGCACGTGCTGACGCTCAACGGGGCTGTGGGGGAGTGGTCGGTGGCCTGGCGCTACGGGGACGGTCGGGTCGATTCGACGCTGTTCTGGACGCAGGAAGAACGGCCCTTTCTGCACTTCGCCTACCTGGTGGATGGCATCCAGCAGATGTTCGAGACCGGCAAGCCGACCTGGCCCGCCGAGCGGACGCTGCTCACATCCGGAGCGCTCGATGCCCTGTTGATCTCGAAGCAGCAAGGCGGCCGGCTGCTCGACACGCCGCAACTGATGTTCGGGTATGAATCGCAGTGGCAATGGCGTCAGCCGCCGGAGCCATAGGTTCGTAGTGACCCCATTTATGGGGTCTTCGTCTCCGTGCCCCGTGGCGAGACCGGAATTGCCCCTAGCTGGATTCGCCGGAATTGGGCGTCGCGTGGCAAGCGGCCAGCTATGGCGAGGGCGGGAAACATGCTAGAATTTGTCATGGAGAGGACGGGATGTCCGGCACAGTGGTTTAGCGCACGGCAGGTTGACATGGCAACCGACGGCCTGAAAATTGAACTGGAAACCTACGCGGCTAATAAAGACGAACTTCTAGCGAAGGGGGACGGGAAGTTCGTGGTCATCAGCGAGCGCGCCGTTGTTGGGATCTGGGAAACTTTTGAGGACGCTCTTCACGCTGGATACGAGAGGTTCCTCCCAAGGCCGTTCCTCGTGAAGAGAATCCAGCGCGGGGAGGACACGCAAGGCGATCTCGACGCCGAGCTGGCCGCCTGGGAAGCGGCCAGTGACGAAGCATGGGGCGCAATCGACTAATTGCGGACGGCGGCAATGAGACGCGGAGATGTTGTTCGCGTCGATTTGCCGGCCCCTGCAGGCGCTCCCGGGCGGGAACAAGTCGGCTCCCGCCCGGCGATTGTTGTGCAGATTGACCAGGGATCGGCGAGGCTTGGAACCGTGATCGTCGTTCCCCTTACGTCGAATCAGCAGGCTCTCAGGTTTCTCGGCAGCGTTTCGATAGCCGCGACACCCGGAAATGGCCTGCACGTTGATTCTGTCGCCCTCGCGGCGCAGGTACGCGCGGTGGACAAGCGCCGGATTGTTCGTGTGCTTGGGAAGTTGGCGCAGGCTGACCTTGCCCAGCTCGAAGCAAAACTAAAGTTCATCCTTGGTTTATAGCCCGTTGCGTGCAAGCGCGGGAGGCGCAGCCCGCCGGGACCAGGTGCCCAGGACTCTGGCGAGTCCTGCTACGGGAGGGCAAGTCTTGCCAGCGAAGTTTTTTCG
Organism: Pirellulales bacterium; assembly: GCA_040877345.1. Taxonomy (GTDB): domain Bacteria; phylum Planctomycetota; class Planctomycetia; order Pirellulales; family JAICIG01; genus JBBDNX01. The sequence goes on along the minus strand of JBBDNX010000310.1, from coordinate 798 downwards.
CTTGCATCTTCTTGACCCGCGAGGCACAATTGTAGCCATGACCCACAGCGCCACCAGCTTTCGGTTTTGGTTTTACTTTACCCCGTCGGGTCGCGGGGCTGGAGGAGGTCGTTAGCTAAGCAACCTCAACCAGGCGACAAGCATGCAAGCCCCGGACCCGTAAGGTTCCCGGGGCTTTTTTTGTTCTTTTTACGAGGCAACCGAAGGAGCCCAGTCGTGATCGTCGTCATGAAACGCAACGTAACCGAAGCGGAGGTCGAACATATGGTTCAGCGAGTCGAAGGGCTGGGCCTGCGGGCCCACGTGCTGCGCGGCGTCGAGCGGACGGTGATCGCGGCCATCGGCGCCGAACGCGACGGCTTGAAAGAATCGCTGGAGGCCGGCACCGGAGTGGCCGAAGTGCTGCCCATCCTCGCGCCCTACAAGATCGCCAGCCGCGAGGTCAAGGCCGAGCCCACGGTCGTCCAGGCCCGGGGGCTGCGGGTGGGAGGCAACGCGGTGGGAATCATCGCCGGGCCCTGCTCGGTCGAAAGCGAAGCACAAATCCTCGCCTGCGCTCGAGCCGTCAAAGCGGCGGGGGCCACGGCCTTGCGGGGCGGGGCCTTCAAGCCGCGGACCAGTCCCTACAGCTTCCAAGGGCTCAAGGAAGACGGGCTGAAGCTGTTGGCGGCGGCCCGCGAAATGACCGGCCTGGCGATCGTGACCGAGGTGCTGGCGACCGAGGACCTGCCGCTGGTGACCCGCTATGCCGACGTGCTGCAAATCGGCGCGCGGAACATGCAGAACTACCGGCTGCTG
>JBBDNX010000309.1:0-4901 GCA_040877345.1 Pirellulales bacterium | reverse complement strand
CCCATCGAAAAGCGGCTGCGGACGGTCAAGGGCCGGCAGGCGCCCCCCAGCAGCTCGAACACCGGCTTGCCCGCCGCCTTGCCCACGATGTCCCAGCAGGCCATCTCGATCGCCGAGCGGGCGAACCAGTTGTGGGCGGCAAGCTGGTCCATCGTGCGGTCGATCCCCTCGATGTCCGCCGCATCGCGGCCCAGCAGGGCCGGCGCCAAGAGCCGCTCGATCAAGGCTTGGGCGCCCCAGGCCGTCTCTCCGCTCCAGCGCGGCGATACGGTCGCTTCGCCCACCCCCTCCAGGCCGTCGTCGGTGAGCACGCGGACCAGCAGGTACTCGGAGATGATGTGCTGGCCCAAAGCCGTGATCATCCGCCGCTCGGGCTTGAGCGGGATGCGGACCGGGTAGGTTTCGATGGAGGTGATTAACAAAGTCAGAGGACAGAAGGTCGGAGGTCAGAGGGCAGATGACAGCGTGGCCCGCACCTGAAGTCGCCAGACTGCAGGTCTTTATCCATGTCTTCACAGCCGGAATTCTGGCGAATCCCGCTACAAAAAACCCGCGGCTATTTTGCGATGGGGCGCTGCTTCCAGGGGATGGGCATCGTGGGGGGCTGGCGATGGCGGTCGCGGCGGGCGTCGGGAGGCCGGTCCTTGAGATACGTCACCAGCCGGACAAGCTGCTTGACGGCCTCTTCATACGCCTGGCGGCCTTTTTCGGCGGTCGCCAGCTCCGCCTCGCCCAGCACGCCCGTTTCGCTATAGCTGCTGGTCCAGGAGATCAGGGCGGCCGGGCCCGCGGCGAACAGGTCGACCCAGTTGAAGGGGTTGTTCTCCTCGTTGAAGCTGATCGTGCCGCTCTTCACGAGGTCGGTCCGCACGTTGTCGCCGTCCAGGTACAGGTAGAGCGAGGTCTCCAGCTCGCAGGCGTGGGCGCAGCCGCCGGGGAACTTGCTCTGACGCCAGCCGGGCAGAAACTCCTTGTCGACCGTGAGCAACTGCCACCAGGCGGCCACCACGCACTGGGCGTCGGTCTCCAGGTTGGTGCGGCGGGCCACCAGGTCGAGGTTGGGCATGTTCGAGCCGTGCCCGTTGAGCAGCACGATCTTCTTGAAGCCGTGGTAGGCCAGCGAGCGGGTGATGTCGAGCACGTGGTGGATGAAGTGCTCGAAGTCGTTGTTGATGGTGCCGGGAAAATCCATCACGTGGCCCGTGTAGCCGTAGCACACCGTGGGCAGCACCAGCATCTTCTCCGGCACTTCGCGCCCCGCGCCGCGGGCGATCTCGGTGGGACAGACCAGGTCGACGTCGAGCGGCAAATGCGGGCCGTGCTGCTCGACCGCCCCGCAAGGCACGATGCACACCTTGCCCAGCTCAATCGCGTCGTTGATCTCCGGCCAGGTCAGCTTCTCGTAGCGGTATTCGGTCCGGGCCCGTGTGCTCATGTGAATGATTCCTTTGGATTGAACCCGGCGGCCGTGGCGACTAGCATGGCTGCCGGTACCGGAGAAATGGTATCCCAAGCGAGGCGGCGAAAGCAACTGAATGAAGATTACCGAAATACGCACGGTCGCCCTGGGGGGCGGCACGCACGATCATGGCTGGCCGGGGGGCACCGACGCCAACGTGCAATACAACACGCTGGTCGAAGTCTGCACCGACGAGGGGCTGACCGGCATCGGCAGTTGTTATACCACGCAGGCGCTGGTGCGGGCCTCGCTGGGCGTGCTGGAGCCGCTGTTGATCGGCGAGACGGCCCTGGAGCCGGAACGCGTCAGCGAAAAAATGCGGCAGACCATGTTCTGGCTGGGCCGGGGCGGCTCGGTCGAGCACACGATCAGCGGGATCGACATCGCGCTCTGGGACCTGTTGGGCAAGGCGCTCGGCCAGCCGGTGTCGCGGCTCTTGGGCGGCAACTACCGCGACCGGATCAAGCCCTACGCCTCGATCCTCTTCGACGATCCGCCCCGCCTGGCCGAGCTGCTGGCCGAGCAGGTCGAGCGCGGCTTTCGCGCCATCAAGATGGGCTGGCGGCCCTTCGGCCGCGTCAGCCGGCAATTGGACGAGCACCTGGTCCGCACGGCCCGCGAGACGGTGGGCGACGGCGTGGAGCTGATGGTCGACGCCGGCGGCAGCGAGCAGTTCTGGCCGCACGGCGTGAGCTGGGCCCGCGAGACGGCCAGGATGCTGGGCGACTGGGGCGTCGTCTGGTTCGAGGAGGCGCTCAAGCCCGACGACGTCGAAGGTTTCAAGGAGCTCAAGCAGTCGTCGCCCGTATTGATTGCCACGGGCGAAGTGCTCACGCGGCGGCAGGCGTTTCAACCGTTCATCACCTCGCGGGCCCTGGACATCATCCAGCCCGACATGACCAAGTGCGGCGGCCTGAGCGAGGGGCGGCGGCTGGCCTGGATGGCCTACGACCATGGCGTGCTCTTGGTTCCGCACGGCTGGAACACCGCGGTGGGCGTGGCGGCCGACCTGGCCCTCTCGGCCGCCATGCCGGTGGCCCGCTGGGTCGAGTACCAGACGGGCGTGCCATACATCGAGGATATCCTTGCCACGCCTTTTGCGCTGGACGACGATGGAATGCTCCGCGTGCCGGCCGGGCCGGGGCTGGGCATCGAGCTCAATCCCGACGCCGTCACGCGCTACTCGCTGCGGCTATGAGCCAGCGCCAGCGAGTAGAGGACGATAGAGGCCGACTATACTAACCCGACGCGCAAGCGAGGATAATCGGCGACATGGTACGATCGCACGACAGCGGGAGAGCTGCCTGAGCGGGTCGGATAATAAATAATAAAAAGCAGACGAAGACCTCGCTGGCGCGTCGGGTTAGTGTACGCCGGAGGCGGATGCCTCTCGCTGGCGCGTCGGGTTAGTGTGGGGAGGGTTGTTAACTATGCGTTTCGCGTGTTTGATCACGTTGGCTCTGGGTTGCTTGGTCGCGCCGCTGGCTCGCGGAGCGCCGGCCGACGCCGCCCCCAAGACGATCGTGCTGATCGCCGGCACCAAGAGCCACGGACCGGGACACCATGAGTACGAGAAAGGCGCGCGGCTGCTGGCGGCCTGCCTCGAGGCGGCCCCCGACCTGCCGGAGATCAGGACCGAGGTCTATCTCGACGGCTGGCCGGACGACGAGGCCGTGCTGGGGCGGGCCGACACAATCTTCCTGTTCTCCGACGGCTCGGACCGCGACGTGCAGGCGCATCCGCTGCTGCGCGGCGAGCGGCTGAAGACGCTGGAAAAGCTCATGGCCCGGGGCGTCGGGCTGGTGGCGATCCACTACACGGTGTTCGTCCCCAGCCGGCGGGGCGGCCCTGAGTTCCTGGAGTGGATCGGCGGCTATTTCGATTACGAGAACGGCAGCGGGCCCAACAAGTGGTTCTCGAAGATCGGCGTCCACCGCACGCAGGCCGAGGCCAACGCGAGCCACCCGATCGCGCGCGGTCTCGGCAAGTTCGAGCTGGAAGAGGAATACTACTACAACATCCGCTTCCGCCCGCAAGACGAGCGGCTGACGCCGATTTTGACGACCCCGATCCCCGGCGAGGAGCAGCCCCAGGTGGTGGCCTGGGCCGTCGAGCGGGACGGCGGCGGGCGCGGTTTCGGCTTCACGGGCGGGCATTTTCATTCGAACTGGGGCGTCGACGAGTTCCGCAAGCTGGTGCTCAATGCACTGGTCTGGACGGCCAAGATCGAGGTGCCGCCGGGCGGCGTCGAGTCGCGCGTGTCGAAGGCTGACCTGACCGTCCAGCCGCCCCATGCGCCCGGCGATGCCGCCGCGCCGATCAAGACGTTGATCCTCACCGGCCACAACCACCCGGCCCACGATTGGCGGGCCACGACCAAGGCGCTCCAGGCGGCCTTCCAGCGCGATCCGCGGTTTGACGTGAGCGTAGTGGTCGACCCTGAGCTGCTCGCCCAAGAGTCGCTGGCCGAATACGACCTGCTCGTGCAGAACTATGTCAATTGGGAGCGCCCCGGGCTCGGCGACGAATCGAAGGCGGCCCTGCTCAAGTTTGTCGAGAGCGGCAAGGGTCTGGCGGTGGTCCACTTCGCCAACGGCGCGTTTCTCGACTGGCCGGAGTACCGCAAGCTGGCTCGCCGCGTCTGGATCGAGGGCAAGAGCGGGCACGACAACTACGGGCCGTTCACGGTGCACTTCACCGGTCGGCGGCATCCGATCACGGAAGGCTTGCACGACTTCGAGACCACCGACGAGCTGTATCACGACCAGCAGGGCGACTTGCCGATCGAGCCGTTGGCGACCGCGGGCTCGAGGAACACGGGGCGCGACGAGCCGATGGCCTTCGCCTACGAGTATGGCAAGGGGCGCGTGTTCCAGACCGTGCTGGGCCACGACGAGCAGGCGATCCGCAACGCGGGCACGGCCGAGCTGATCCGCCGCGGCTCGGCTTGGGCGGCCGGCCGCGATCCGGTCGGCCCCGCCGCGACCAGCCGGAGCGAGCCGCCCGTCGAGGATCCCGTCGAGGAGCCTGCCGTGTTGGCCCAAGGCAAGTTCGGCAAGGCGCTGGTCGGGCCGGCGCCGGTGGCGGCAGCGCCCAACGAGGCTTATCAAGATCCGCCGCTGACGGTGGAATGCTGGGCCCGGCTCAACTCCAAGAACGGCTTCAACATCCTGGTGGCCAACAGCGCCAAGGAGTCGAGCAACCACTGGGAAATCTATTCGTATGCCGGGTCCGGCGCGTTCAGCGCTTACCTGCCCGGCTTCAAGCCGGCGGAGATTATCTCGGACCGCGACATCACCGACGGCCGCTGGCATCATGTGGCGATGGTTTTTGAACCCCGCCGCGTGCGCTTGTACGTCGATGCACGCCAGGCGGCCGATGCCCGCGTCGAGCCGGTGGGGAACAACCGCCAGCTCGGGCCGCTTTACTTTGCGTCGTACCC
>JBBDNX010000308.1:0-4901 GCA_040877345.1 Pirellulales bacterium | reverse complement strand
GATCGGCCGGGCCGGCCGCCGCGCCGCCAAGCCGCCCGATCGGCAAAATGAAAGCAGGCTAGCAGCACCGGAAAGATGGCGAACAACAGCAAGCCGGTCAGTTTCGACAGGCTGGCCAGCCCAAGCGCGCCTCCCAGCGCCACGCCCGCCAGCCAGCCTGGCCGGTTGATTAAGAGGTCGAAGGCAAACAAGGCGGCCACGATCGCGGCCGCGAGATAGATGTCGGGTGTGACCAGCGCCCCGTGAGCCAGCAGGTTCGGGGACAGGCAGGCGAAAACCGCAGCCAACAGTCCGCCCGTCGCGCCATACATCCTGCGTGCCAAGGCGCAGGTCAGCAGGCAGGCGGCCAGCAGCACGGCGAGCGAGACCATGCGGCCCTGGAGAAACAACTGGTGATAGCTCTCCAGGTTTTCGCGGAGGAACTGGTCGCCACATTGCCAGGAACTGACGTAGCCGGCCATCGGTTGAGGGTCGAAGCGAGCCGAAGAGGCGAGCAAGGAGAGTGCCGGCAGCAGGCTGGGCAACACCGGGACGCCGGTGGCCAGATGGAAGTCGCCGGTCTTCCAGATGGCCAGGCCATGCGGCAGCGCTTGGAACTCATCGACCGTGACGGACTTTTGCGCTACAGCGGTTCCGGCCAGCGCCATGGTGCCCGCCGCCAGCAACGCCAACAGGGCCCAGCCACGCCAACCGCGGACCAGGTCGTCGAACGTTCGATGCGGTGCCACGGCTTTCGGTTCCCAAGCGGCTTGAGCGGTGTATCCCGGCTGTTGGCTGTCCGCGGGCTGGGGACCGCCTGCCGCGGGCGGCGGGCTAGATGGCCTCGCCGTTCCAGCGGACAAAGCCCTCCAGGGCGAAGTACTCGGGCAGCCCCAGGTGGTTGTAGACGTCGGCCGTGTGGCGGTTGCGTTCTTCGGCGCGCTGCCAGAACTCGCGGGCATCGGCTCCGGGGAACAAGGCGGTGTCTTTCTGGGATTCGTGGCGGAAGATGGCCGCCTTCTTGCGATCCAAATCGCGTGGGCTCAACGGCACGGCAATCTCGATTTCGTGGGGCGCCCATTCCTGCCAGGCGCCTCGGTACAAGAGCACCTCCGGCGTGGCGCCTCCGGCGGCCTCAAGCTCGTTCAGGGCCCTGAAGATCGCCTCGGCGCAGACGCGGTGCGTGCCGTGCGGATCGGACAGGTCGCCCGCCACATAGACCTGCCGCGGGCGCAGCCGCTGGAGCAACTCGCGGATAATCCGCACGTCGCCTTCGCCGACGGGGTTCTTGGCAATGGTGCCGGTGCGATAGAAGGGCAGATCCAGAAAGTGGAGGTGTTCCTCGCGGCAGCCGCAGACCACCGCGCCGGCCTTGGCCTCGCTCCAGCGGATCAAGGCCTTGATGGCCAATACCGCTTCGGTATCCGGCTCGCCGGGCGCTTTGCGTGCCAGCGCATGGAGCACCTGCCGCTCGACGTCGCGTGACTTCTCCTGGTCGATCCCAAACCGGCGATTGAACTCCACCACCAGGTCGGCGACGCGCTGGGCATCGTGATCGAAGACGGCAATATTGCCGCTGGTCATGTAGGCGACGTGGACTTCGTGCTGGTCCTCGACCAGGCGGATCAGCGACCCGCCCATGCTGATCACGTCGTCGTCGGGATGGGGGCTGAAGCAGATGATGGGCTTTGGCTCGCGGCCGCCGGGGTGGTATTCGATCGTTTCCATCATCCAGCGGAAGACGCGGTGGGCCACTTTCTGCGCCGGCCCATGATCCCGGAGCAATTGGTGCAGGTTGTGCTCGCGGAAATCCTGGTCGTCCAGCTTCAACAGGGCCTTGCCGGTATGTTGGGAAAGCCACAGCACTGCCCGCTTCACCAGCTTGTCGGTCCACTCGACCCTGCCTGACGTCCAGGGCATCGCCACGCCGCTCAACTGGCCGGCGGCCGCCTCGTCGAGCAGCACGGAGACCGCCGGATGATCGCCGAGCAAGCTGGCCGGCACCCGGTCGCTGGCCGGCCCTTCGACGGCCTCGCGCACGATGGAGGCCTTGTGCTCGCCCAAGGCGATCAGGATGATCTTGCGGGCCTCCCGGATGGTGCCCAACCCCATGGTGATGGCCTGCTGGGGCACGTTCTCCTCGCTGAAGAAGTCGCTGGCGGCGTCCTTGCGGGTCAGCGGGTCGAGCGTGGCCAGGCGCGTGCGGCCGTGCCGGTCGCTGAAGGGCTCGTTGAAGCCCACGTGCCCATTGCGGCCGATGCCCAGCAACTGCACGTCGATGCCTCCGGCCCGCTCAATCTGGGCCTCGTAGCGCAGACAGTGCTCTTCCACCTGTTCCGGCGGCACGGTGCCGTCGGGAATATGGATCTGCCCGGCGGGGATGTTCACGTGATCGAAGAAGTGCTCGAACATCCAGCGGTGGTAGCTCTGCAACTGGTCGGGTCGCAGGCCGTAGTACTCGTCGAGGTTGAACGTGAGCACGCCGCTGAAATCGAGGCCCTCCTCGCGGTGCATTCTGACCAACTCGCGGTACACGCCCATGGGCGTGGAGCCGGTGGGCAGGCCGAGCACGGCCTTCTGGCCGAAGGCGTTGCGTTCGCGTATGACCACCGCGATGGTCTCGGCGACGTGCCGCGCCAGGTCGCGATTCGACTGGAAGACGTAACAAGCGATACGGGTGCCCGGCACGCGCTGGGCGAGACGGCCCGCGCCGTCACTGGCCTTTTGCATATGAGGTCAGTATGGTCGAGCCGAGCCGAAAAATCCATCAGGGCGGCGGCTTGGCATCAGTGAAGACGACGCTTTGCCAGCGGACCGGGTCGCCGTGGATATGCCAGACCCAGTGCTCCTGTTCCAGCCAGGCCAGGACGTGTTGCGGATTGTTGCCGGGCCGAATGGCTCCATCCACCACGCGGAGGCGTTCAAATGGGCCAAAGCGCTTGGAATGCCCTTGCCGATCCTCGAAATGTACGTGGACCGGAGTCTCGATGGAGATCACCGAGTAGGACCGGGTCGGCGAGCGCCAGGCCCCGCGCTCGTAGACGAGCGGGCATTTGAGGCCGGTCATCTCGAGCGAGCGGCCTTGGATCCGCAGCGAAGCGACGGGCTCGAGCTGCTCGGTTTTCGAGGTCTGGGCAGGCTCGTCGAGCAATACGACTACCATCGGCATCCCTCGGACCTCGTGCTGAAAACTGGCCTTTGCGCAAAAAACAACCCCGCTCGAAGCCGGGGTACGCCGTGCCGCCCGCTGCCCTCCTGCCATAGGAACACAGCGAGTCGTAGTGTAGCGGGCGGGACGCCGGCCGTAAAGCTTAGCTCCGGGACTTTTGGTGGGGTGGTTCGGACGTGCCGGGCCGGGGAAGCGACGGACGGAAACGGAATGAATGACGGACGGGGAACGGAAATGAATTCCGTTCTACGGGTCGGCGGGCACGTGCTTGCCGTTGGCGGTGAAGACAGCCGTTGGCCAGAGGGCGTTCTCGCCGTGGATGCGCCACGATCCCGATTGGTCGTAGCGCTGCGCCAGATGCTGGCTTTCCGACTTGCCCACGCGAATCGCCCCTGCCAGAACGCAGGCCGCGTCGAACGGGCCATAAACGGGTGATCGCCGCGAGGGGCTCTCAAAATGCACCCACGTCGGCCCCTCCACCTGCATCATCAGATAGCTCGCCTCGGCGACGCGCCAGAAGCCGTCCCGGAAGGTGGCGACCTCGTTATTGTCCGGAATTTCCAGCATGTCGCGATGGATACGGAAGCGATCGACGGGGCCAAAGTTTCTTGTTTCGCGGCCACCCGTCGCCTCCAAGCGAATTGCGAGCATAAAACCGCCTGGTCAGGCCGGAAACAGGAAAAGAATCAAAAGACGCTGTTGTTGCGTGTTATTTCCGGAGGGATGCACAAGCCGTGCCAAAGCTTTTTTGCCGTGCCAGGCGGGCGGCTCACGCGACGGCGGCGGGCTCGGGTACGCCGATTGCACGCTTTTCCGCAAGCCGGCGCGGGCGCGGCGGCAAAGGTCCGCAGCGGAGGCATCTGGTGATCGAGAATGAGTTGTGACCATGCTGGCCTGCAACTCGCCAGGCAACCGGCGCCGACGTGCATGAAGCCAGGGCCGTCATTGAAGCCAGGGCCGTCATGAAGTCAGGGCCGTCATGAAGTCAGGGCCATATTGTCCCGGTGGATCACCTCGGGATAAGGGCGGTGCCCCAAGGCGGCCGCGATCGCGTCGGTCTTCAATCCCTTGATCCTTAGCACCTCGGCCAGCGGATAGTTGGTAAGGCCGCGGGCGAACTCGCATCCCCCCGCGTCCCGCAAGGCCACCACGTCGCCTTTCTTGAAATTGCCCACGGCGTCGAGCACGCCGATGGCCAGCAGGCTGCGTCCTTGCTTCTCGATGGCACGGCGGGCGCCGTCGTCCAGCACCAAGTGGCCGCGCGGTTGGGCGGTAAAGCCGATCCAGCGTTTCCAGGAGCGGACCGTCTGGCCTTGCGCCACCACCAACGTGCCCACGACTTCGCCGGCCAGGATGCGGGCCAACGTGCCCGGGGTGCGGCCGTTGGCGATGATCACATTCTCGCCGGCCAGGGCAGCCATTCGGGCGGCCATGAGCTTGCTGGCCATGCCCCCTTTGCCGAGGCCGGTTCGCTGGTCGCGGACCAGCGCGAACACCGATTCGTCGAGCCGGGTGACCGTGGGAATCAGCCGGGCGGCTTCGCTGCGCGGATCGCCGTCGAACAGTCCATCGACGTCGGACAGCAGCACCAGCAGGGGTGCACGGATGAGGTTGGTTACCATGGCCGCCAGGCGGTCGTTGTCGCCGAACGTGGTCTGCAGTTCCTCGACGCTAACGGTGTCGTTCTCGTTGATGATCGGCACCGCGCCGAATTCCAGGAGCGTCAAGAGGGTATTTCGGACGTTGAGATAGC
>JBBDNX010000307.1:0-4927 GCA_040877345.1 Pirellulales bacterium | reverse complement strand
CGTGGCGGCGCATCAAGTCAAGGGCGCCGCCGGCAGCTACGGGTTCTCTGCGATCACTCCTTGGGCGGCTCGAGTCGAAAAGTCGGCCCGCGCGGGCCGATCGAGCGCCGACCTGCGAGCAGCGCTCGACGGCCTGGTGGCGATGTGCCGCCGGGTGAGCTACGGCCGCCCGGCCAGCCACAACGCCTGCAGGTAGGGGACCGGGTTGCCGCCCAGCACGGCCAGCACCGTGCCTCCCGCCGTGAAACAGTGAGTGATCCATTCGGGCCGGCCGTACTTCTCGAGCGCGGCGCCCCCTTCGCCGCCACCCACGTAGACTTCGATCCCGGCCTCGGTCATCCGCTTCAACTGGGGTATGAACCGGCGAGTGCCCTCCTCAAAACGCGGGTCCTCGAATTTTCCGAAGACGCCGTTGTAGAAGGCCGCGGCCCTGCCGGCGCTTTCCGAGCGGTTCTCGGCGATGAACTCGCCCACCTTCTGCTCGAATAGCTCGCTGGTCTTGGGACCGACGTCGAATTGCTGGTCCTGCGGGCCGATCCGCTGCGAAACCCGGCCATCGGCCAGCACGAAGTCGACCGGCAGGATGAAACGGATGCCCTTGGCGCGTCCCTCGGCCAACATCCGGCGAGCCTGTTCGATCCGCTCGGGGGCCACGTAATACGGTTTGTCGCTATGCGCCGGATCCTCCGCCACGCCGATGCAGAAATCGCCGCCGCCGAGCTGGGCATCGGCCTTCTTGAGCGCCATCGCCAGCGAGCCCGCCGTGAGCACCCAACGGATCGAGCCGCGGGCGATCATGGCCTCCAGGTCGTCGAGCTTGTCAGCCTTGAGGCCGCTGAACACCACCAGCCGGGCCGCCAGACAGCGGCGCATGGGACCCTCGAACTCGGCGGCCACGTACTTGCCCAGGGCCACCCGGTCCATGGCGGCCGGCACGATCGAGGTGGAAACATCCGGGCTTCCGGCGGAGAGGGCCTCGTTGACATAGACGCGCGCCAGCCTCGACATCTCGTTGGCGATCCGCGCCAGTTGGGGTGCCAGCTTGCCGCAGTCGTCTGCCGTGGCATCCCACAAGACGCGCTCGATTTTGTAGCGGCGGGTGTTCTCCAGCATCAACAGACTACCCGGCTGCATGGCCGCGACTTGCTCGAGGGCATCGCTGTCCAGCGCCAGCGATGGCTCGTCGAGCCAGGCGGGCACGAGCGGGATTTCCAGGCCCAACAGCTCGCCGAGCCGCGCGGCGACCGCCTTCAGGCTGCCTTCGGGCTTGCGGCCGATATGCCCAAAAACGATCTGCTTCCAGCCTTGGCGGCGGCCGAACTGGAGCGTGTCGATCATCGACCGCAGGCGGACGTCGCCGTCGCCAATTGCCGGTCCGGGCTTGGCATCCAGATCGCCGCGCACCAGCACGGCCGTTCCGGCCGGCAGATCGGATAGTGAGTCCAAGCGGGGGATGGCGGCCAGGTAGTCATCGAGCGAAAGGTTTGCGCCCGGCCCGGCGGCTGCGAACAACGTGCGGCACCAGGGCGCCATGGATTCGGGTGTGAGCATGGGGCAGAGGCTGCTGGTTTCTGGTTGCTGGCTGCTGGTTTCTGGTTCCTAGTATTGGGTATTCAGGCGGAGAAGGGTAGGGGGAGCGGCGCTCAGTGACGAACGCTCACTGCTGGGCAAGCCGGCAGTGGCACCCGAGTGGCATGGAAGTGGGAATACTAAGATCTAAGATCCAAGACCTAAGATCCAAGTTTTGTCACTTTCGCTCGATCCGCCAGACTTCGACGCGGCCGGCGGTGGAGACGATCAGGGCGGGCTGACCGTCGAGGGGCGCTAGAGCCAGGCCGTTGATGACCGAGCCGTAGTTGAACCGGTCGATCAGCGTCCCATGGGCAGTGAGGAAATGAATCGAGCCATCAGGGCCGGCCACCACCCAGCAAGCGGGTTCGCCCTCGGACAGTCGGCCCCAGGTCAGCATTTCGAGCGCCGGGTTAGGCTGAACGCCCTCGGGCAAGGGATAGCTCCAAAGCTCGGAGCCCGCCTGGCTGAGGCCGATCAATTGCTCATGGCCGGGCCCGGTAAAGGCGATCGCCGAGAGCTCCACCTGCCCGTCGCCGTCGAGGTCGGCGGCATAGATCGAGCGGAGGAAGCGGTTGGGCACCTGGATGGCCTGCCCTGGAAGCCCGTCGAAGTCGATCGGCAAGAGCGAGCCCTGAATATGGGCGGCCAGCACGCGGCGACGGCCATCGGCATCGGGGCCTGTGACGGCCAACCGCAACACGCTTTCGAGCGAGCGGCGGGTGGCCCATCGTCGGCTGCCTTCGAGTGAAACGCTGTGGACGCCCACCACGCCCCAATAGCCGACGAGGATCTCGGGCTGACCATCGGCGTCCAAATCGGCAAGCTGAACATCGGAAATGCCCGCGTGCTTTCCTTCCGGCGGGAAGCTGCGGAGCAGTTTCCACGCGTCGTCAAAAACGTGGAGCTGCTGCTGGCTGGGCCCTGAGGCGACAAAGAAGCGCTTGCCGGCGCTATCGGTGGCCGTGCGCAGATAGCTGACGACCGCTTCTTCGGGACCGGCGGGCAGCGGCAGCTCCACCGCGCGGACGACATCGCCCCGCGCGTCCAGCTCGGCCGCGGCGCGCCAGCCGTCGAGCACGACCAGCCGTGTCCCGCCGTTGCCACGCTCGAGCGCCAGCACGTTGCCCGGCTTCTTCAGCTTGTCGCACGTCCAAAGGGCGGCCAACTCCAGTGCCGAGGGCTCACCGCGCTCGGCAATCTCGGCCCGCGGGATCTCGGCCTCCGAAGCCGTCGCGGTCAGGGATTCGTACTGCCTGATCGTTTCCTTAAAAAGCTCGGCGCCCGACAGCAGCTTGTCGAGCTTGCCGGGCAACTCGCTGGCAAGCTCAGGCTTGTAGCCCTTGATATAGTCCTGCACCCGCCCATCGGCACCGAGGATCACGATGGTCGGCACGCCCTGCACGTCGAAGGCGTCGCGGGCCGAGTCGCCGGCATTGCGGGCCACCGGCAGCGAGACGCCGGCGCGCCGCAACGTCTCGGTCAACTCGCGATCGCTCACCTTGGCGTCGTCGATGCTCACGGCCAGAAAGGCGATCTTGGCGTCGCTCTTGCGCTCGTTGTAGACGTGGTCCAGGTTCGGCAGATCCTTGAGACACCATTCCGAGGCGGTGTTCCAGAAGTCGATCACGGCGATCCTGCCCGAGAGGCTCTGGCGCGTGATCGGCTCGCCGTCCAAGCCCGTGAAACGAAAACCGGCAACTTGCCTGCCCAGCAAAGGGGAAGGCGGCTCGAGCAGGTTGAGCTGCCCGACCAGCCTTGCGTCGCGGGGCACGTCCAACGAAAAACTGCGGGCCGCCACTTCGGAGTCCAGGCGGGCGGCTTTCAAGTCGGCCACCAACGACAGCCCGGTCACGTCGCCGAATTCCTGCTTCAGGTGCCGGCGCAGGTCGTCGGTGGGGTACTCCAGCCTGCGCACCACGTAGGTCTTCTGATCGATCCAAAGCACCAGCGCGCCTTCGGGGCGATTCACTTCCACACGGTGGCACAGATCGCCATGGACTTCCTTGGCAGCCAAGAGCTTCGGTTTCTCCGCGTTCTGGAGCACGTGGTCCAGGGCCGCCTCGTCCAGCAGCAAGGCCACCTGCACGCTGGCGCCGGCAATCCCCTGCGTGAGCACGTCGCCCAGGATCGGCTGGTCGTACAAGTCGGAGAGGGTCAGCTTCTCCGGGGCCGGACGATCGAGGATTTGTCCCGGCAGGTCGGCCAGCTTGGCCTGCAGGCGAGTGCCGTCGCAGGCGACCTCGGCCTGGTAGACGTTCAGGCGGATCTTGTTGGGGCGGACCAGCGAGACGGCGAAATCGACCGTCTCGTCCACGCGGTTCTCGGCGCCCTTGAACTGGATGCGCAGGCGGCCGACGTCCGAGTAGCTCTTGGCGCCGCGGTAAGCGCTGACCATCCGCTTGAGCACTTCGTCGGCCGTGCGTGGAGCGTCCGCGCCGGCGGTCGTCGACTTGCTCGAATTGCAGCCAGGCCCGGATAGCGCTACAACCGCGCAACCGGCCAGAATGCAGCAGGGCAGTGCGGACCGCACTCGTTTCAACTTTTCCATCTGGGACCCCGCATATGGTACGTTGGTACTTGGTAGTTGGCACTTGGGACGGGCGACGGAGGCTTCCGCGTCCAAGGTGCCAAGAACAAAGGTCCAAGAGCCTCTTCCGTCGCGGCATTATTCGATAGTTGCGGCGGGACGTAAAGCTCGGCTCCTTGACCCTGTTTGTCGGACCTGGATAAGATCTGCAGATCGTACCTGGGATCGACGACGGACGCTTGCGCGTCCAAAAGTACCAAGAACAAGAGTCCAAGAACCTGTTTCATCGTTTTACCCCACTTGCCCAAATGCCCTCTGTTCTCCGCTATGGAGTCGAAGCTTCGCTGGCGCTGGACCTGCCGCCCGAAGTGCTGTTGTCGTCCTGCGCGGGGCAGGGGCGGCCATCCTTAGCCGATCCGGCCCAGGCGGTTGCCGAGGCGCTGACGGAGCCGCTGGACTTTCCCCCGCTGGCCCGGGCCATGGTGCCGGGCGACAAGATCGTCTTGGCACTGGAGCCAGGGTTGCCCCAGGCGGCGGTGATCGTCGCCGAGGTCGTGCGGCACCTGGCGGACCATGGCGCCGGCGTCGAGGACATCACGGTGCTGCGGACGGCTTTGGATGCGCGGTCGGGCGACGACCCGGCACGCGCTCTGGATGATGCCTTGCGGCGGCAGATCAACATGCTGGTTCACAATCCGGACGACAAACGGCAGTTGGGTTTGCTGGCGACGTCGCGAAAAGGGCAGGCAGTCTATGTGAACCGGGCCATCCTGGACGCCGACCTGGTGGTGCCCATCGGTTGCCTGCGCTGCGAACCGGCAACCGGCT
>JBBDNX010000306.1:0-4951 GCA_040877345.1 Pirellulales bacterium | reverse complement strand
CCTTCATCGTCTGCCGAATATCGCCTCCCCCGTCCTCGTCCGCATTCTCGCTCCCTCGCCTCCTGGCCACCTCGCCCCCTCGTGCTTCGGCGGCCGACTCACCCAGGCCCGATAGTTTGCTCAGCGACCCCACGTCACTGGCCACGAGCCAGATGCCGTCCGGGTTGGCATACCAGTGCAGCGCCGCCGGGCCCGCCGGCACATTGCCCACGCTCAACTCCAGCCGCGACGCCTCGAACAGCGCCTTTTCCTGCCGCGGGCTCGACGAGCCGACCACCAGAAACAGCGGGATCTGCGTCATGTCCAGCCCCTGCCGCTCCAGCTCGGCGATGCCCGCCTTCCACGCCCGGTCGATGTCTTCGAACTCCGAGACGCCCCCTTCCAGCCACAAGCGCAGCGCCATGTACGTCACGACCGGGATCACGATCATCAGCACCAGGATGATCGGCAGGTTCCGCCACCACGGCAGGTCGTACGTGTCGCGGTTCAGGTACAAGATCGTGCAGGCAGCCACCACGCACACGATCAAGAACAGCGCCAGCAGAATCGCCGCCCGCGCCGGCAGCGAAAGCCCCACCAGCTTGCGGGGCGTGGCGATCAGCTTCTGCGGCGACGTGAACAACAGCCGCAGCGGCGTGAACAGAATGTAGAAGAACTGCGTCAGGTAATACATCAAAACCAGCCGAAGTACCAGGCTCCCGCGATCAACGTTAGCGCGCCGAGCACCGCGGTGGCCATCGACGAAGCCACCAGCAGCGACTGACCCTCCAGCGGCGGCGCGCTGGGGCCAAGTTGGCCGGTCGCCTGGATCGGCGGCCTGGCCCCCACCCGGATCGACAGCGAAGTCTGCTTGGCCCAGCTCTCCAGGTCGGTGGGCAGTCCCCGCGCGGGCGCCAGCATGGCCGCCGCCATCGGATCGCGGTACAGTCCGCGAAAGCCGAGCACCGCGCACACGTAGAACACTTCCAGCGCGTCTTTCCTGGTCAGCGTGCCGGCCTCCCTGGCCTTGTGATAGAACTGCTCGTTGGCCAGGCGGCTATTGAACAGTTCGACTTCCAGCGGGTTTTCGCTCCACCAGTTCCGCCCTTCCCAGGGCGCGTTGATCAGCACCTCGTCGATCCAATACACCAGCGCGTGCTTGGCCAGCTCCCAGTCGGGCGCCTGTCCCAGCACCGCCTCGGCCTGGTCGATCCAACCCCGGACGTGCATCCGCTCATCCTGCGGCGACGGCGACTCGTCGCGGCCGATACGATCCAGCAATCCCAGCACGTGCATGAACACCGGGTCGACCGCTTTGGCGAATTGGGGAGTCATTGGCGGCTCATTGGCGTGTGGGCACCGCGAACAGGGCAAACTGCACGGCCGCCTGCTTGCCGCGGTAGTTAAGGATCAACTTGCGTTGTCCTTGCAGGCTGTCCCGGTTGACGATCAAACTGTCTTTGACGCGCATCGCCAGGGTCTGGGTCTCGTGGACGTCTTTCCAGGCCGCGTTCTGCCGGCTTACTTCATAGAACACCCAGTCGCCCGTGGCCGGCAGGGCCCGCGGCGCCCGCGCCAGCGGCACCAGGAGCAGCCCTTCGGCGCGGTTCTCGAAGAGGATCTGCACCTGCCGCGCGCTGCCCAGCTTCCAATCGAGCTGGCCGGCCGAGAGCAAATCCTGGCATTCTTTTTCCGAGATGTTGCCCCGCGCCACTCCCACGTACCATTGCCAGTCCGCGTTGAGCCACTTGGCGTCCAGCGCCACCTGCATTCCCAAGCCCTGCCCGACAAAGAACCGCTGCTCGTACTCGTAGTCGCGCACCGACCCCAGCAACAGCTCGATCTGCTGTTTCACCCAGTAAAAGATGCCCGCCAGGTCGTCGTGGTCATACCGCGGTATCTCGGGGGCGGCCCGTTCCGTTCCGAAGATCGAGAGCTTGCCCACCAGCCGGACCAGCTCGCCATAGGCGATGAAGGGGTGCACACCCGGCGCGAACGAGAGCACCGACAGCACCGCGTACGACTCGTTGAGCTGGCTGAGCATCAGCAGGCGGTCCAGGTCGCCCGGCTCCTGGCTGACCAGCGTCACGCCCCGCGACAGCACCTGTTGGCTGAGCACCTTGATCTTGTTGCCCACGATGTCGTAGATCGCCCGCACGATGCCCCGCGACAGTCCCGGCCAGGCGTCCACGGCCAACAGGGGCGGAATATACCGCGCATCGAGCCGCGGCGTCGCCTCCCGGTCGCCGGCCCGCTGGATCGCCGCGATCGGCAGCACTTCGTATCCCGCCAGGTCCTGCGTGGACAAAAGCAGCCGCACGCTCATCGACTTGAGGCCCAGCTCCTGGTCGTTGCCCCCCTGGCTCTCATCCTGCAGCGACTGCTTGATTTCCGAGAAGCGGTGCAGTTGCCCGTCGCGTCCCGGCGCCACGTTCACCGCGCCCATCTTCAGCTTCGGCACGGCCAGGTACACCTTGATCACCTGTTCTCCCTCGAATCCTTCCTTGAGGTCGATTTGCAGGTTGCCTAGTGCCGCGTTCATCTGCTCGATGGCCGGCCCCAGGTCCACCCGGTCCAGCTCCTCGCCGTGCCCCAGCGCCACCAGCGTCCCGTCGCGCAGCCGCGCCTGGCACATGCTCACCTGGAACTGCGAGTTGGCCAATGCCTCCTGGCTGATCTCCAACCGCCTCAGGCCGTAGTTGAACTGGTGGTCCCACTGCTCGCTGGTTTGGAGCGTCTCGGCCCAAAACCGATCGGCCGCCTGGAAATGGTGCGGCCGCAGGAACATGCCTTCCGACCAATGGACCGGCAGGTTACGCATCGCTTTCGATTCCCTCGCCTTGAGGAACCATCGCCATTACCCCTTCGCTCTTCAGCCCCCAACGACCCTTCTGCCTCTGCCCTTTGACTTCTGCCTCCCACACTCTGCCCATGTTAATGCAATCAGCCTCCACTTCGCCAGTCGTCCTGGGCCTGTTCCCTGCTGCCGCCCGCCTCTTGAGGGTCGCGGGGGCCGCCGAAGGCGGGTCGCCCTGTCCGCTTGGCTCTTTCCCTTCCGTGCTGCTTTCTTTTCGCGTTTATGGGGGCCAATCGTCAAGGTCGCCTGGATTCCTCAAAGCTGGGCCGACCTTTCTAGCCGGCCGATTGGGCCAATTGCTCGGCCTGGGCCTCGTCGATGCGGAGCCGGCGGATCGACGTGGCGCGGCCGGTCTGGCTGTCGGCCTCGACAATCGAGCCGCAGAGACGCACGTCGCCGCTGGCCACCTCGAAGTGCGTGGGGTTGAACGAAAGGGTCGTTTCGAGCACGCGGTCGATCCGCCGGCCCAGGATGCTGTGGTAGGGGCCGGTCATGCCCACGTCGCATTGAAACGCGGTGCCGCCGGGAAGTATTTCCTCGTCGGCGGTCGGCACGTGCGTGTGAGTGCCCAGCACGGCCGTCACGCGGCCGTCCAGGTGCCGGCCCATCAACTGCATGTCGCTGGTGGCCTCGGCATGAAAATCGACCAGGATCAGCTTGACCTCCGGAGGCAACCGCGAGAGCACGCGGTCGGCCGCGGCCCAGGGGCAGTCGACCGGGCGCATGAAGACGCGGCCCAGCAGGCTGACCACGGCCACGTCGATGCCGCCGGCGGAGCGTACGACCGCGAATTCGTGTCCGGGGGCTTCGGGCGGATAGTTGGCCGGCTTGACAATGTCGGGCTGCGAGACGAGCACGCTGGTGATCTCGCGGCGGCGGTAGATGTGGTCGCCCAGCGTGATGGCATCGACGCCGGCCCGCTTCAGCTCGCGGTAGATTTCGGGAGTGAGCCCTGATCCGCCGGCGGCGTTCTCGGCGTTGGCCACTACGAAATCCAACTGCTCCCGGGCCACCAGGCCGGCCAGCGCCCGGCAGACGATCTGCCGGCCCGGTTTGCCCACGATGTCGCCGATCAACAGCAACCGCACAGGGGACTCCCCTGGTTGAGGGACGGTGGAATAACAAAGTTGCCTACAGTTTCCTGGGGCACGCTGATCGCTTTGCCCCAGCCACCCAGCCTTAGGCTCCCTGGTTTACTTGGCGATTTCGGTGAAACGCGCTTCGCGCAGGACGGTGACCTTGATCTCGCCTGGATAGGTCAATTGCTCCTCGAACGCCCGTGCGATGTCGTGGCAGATTTTGGCCGCCGTGGCATCGTTGCTCTCCTTGGCACCCACCAGGACGCGCAGCTCGCGTCCGGCCTGGATGGCAAAGGCCTGCTCGACGCCCGGAAAGCCGCGGGCGATTCCCTCCAGTTCTTCCATCCGCTTAATGTAGCGTTCCAGCGTCTCGCGCCGCGCCCCCGGACGCGAGGCACTGCAGGCGTCGGCGGCCGCCACCAGCACGGTATAGGGATTCTCGATCCGCAGGTCGTCGTGGTGTCCCAGGGCGGCGTGCACCACTTCCGGCCGCTCGCCATAGCGCTTGAGCAGGTCGGCGCCGATGCGGGGATGCCCCCCCTCGGCCTCATGATCGGCGGCCTTGCCGATGTCGTGCAAGAGCCCGCAGCGCCGGGCGAGCTTGGCATCCAGGCCGATTTCCTCGGCTATCATGCCCGTCAGGAAGGCGACTTCGATCGAGTGCCGCAGGACGTTCTGGCTGTAGCTGGTCCGGAACCGCAGCCGGCCGAGCAGGTGAATCAGCCGCTCGTTGAGGCCGGGGACGTCGGCCTCCTGGGCGGCCTCCTGGCCGAGCTTTTGCAGATGCTGCTCGAGTTCCTTTTGCGTTTCGGCCACCACCTCCTCGATCCGCGAGGGGTGAATCCGGCCGTCGGCGATCAACTTGGCCAGTGACAAGCGTGCCACTTCGCGCCGCACCATGTCGAAGCCGCTGACGATGACCACGCCCGGAGTGTCGTCGATAATGACGTCGACCCCCGTGGCCTTTTCGAAGGCCCGAATGTTGCGTCCCTCGCGGCCGATGATCCGCCCCTTCATGTCGTCGTTGGGGATGTCG
>JBBDNX010000305.1:0-4954 GCA_040877345.1 Pirellulales bacterium | reverse complement strand
TCACCATGCCGACGGTCCGCGACTGGTCGTCGCGGACCAGGGAGATGTGAACGTGCTCGCGAATCATCCGCTGCAGGCTGGCGGCGATCGAGAGCTCCGCCGACAGGTCGGGCATGGAGCGCATGATCCCCCGCAGCGATGGCTGGTCCGGACTGAGCCGCAATTCGGAAACAATGTCCTTGAAGTTCACGTAGCCGCAGATCGTCTGCGGGTCGCCTGCCTGGCGGCAGACCGGAAACCGCGTGTGCATGTCGGCATGGGCCAGCACCAGGCTCTCGGCCATGGTGTGAGCCAAATCGAGCGTGACGATCTCATCCACCGGAATCATGATCTCGGCAATCGACCGGCTGGAAAGCCGCGCCGCGCCCATGATGATCCGCTCCTCCTGCCCTCCGATCAGCCGCGAGGTCCGTGCCAGGGCCACCACCGCCCGCAGTTCTTCGATCTCCGTCACCTCCGATCGGCCATCGACCTTGGGCTGCCAGCGACGCTCGCCCCAGGACAGCATCGACTTGACCAGCCCCTCCAGCACCCAGACCGCGGGGTACACCACCGAGGTCAAGACCCGCATGGATGGCGAAAGCTTGAGCGAAACCCACTCCTTGTTCTTCAAGGCAAATACCTTGGGGATCAGCTCCCCCGCCACAATCGTGATGGCACTCAGTGGAATCACCACCACCGCCAGGGCCAGCAAGTCGGCCGACCACTCGGATAGGCCCAGCGAGGCCGCGAAATACGGGCCGATCGTCGCTTCGGCCCCCGCTCCCCCCGTAGCCGCCGCGATGGCCCCCACCAGCGTGATGCCCAATTGCACGGCGGCCAGGCTGGCCTCCATGTTCATTTTCATGTAGAGGGCGGCCTTGGCGCCGGGCCGATTTGCGTCGGCCTGGGCCTTCAGACGGGCGGCCGAAACGGACGCCAAGGCGATCTCATAGGCGGCGAACAGGGCGTTGAACGCCACCATCGCCACCATGATCAACAGAGTCCACGCCATCCAGCAAAGTTCTCTCGGAACCGGCCGGCCACGCTTCCCGGGCACTCCACCCGGGCCGGGGCGGCTAACCCATTGTATCGGCTCTGCCGGCCGGCTGCACAGGGTCCAGCCGGCGACCGTACCCCCCGCCGCCGGGCGTCTCCACGGTCAGCACGTCGCCCCCTTGGGCTACGAATCGGGCCGAGCCGGCCAAAACCTGCACGGATCCATCGGCCCGCATCAGCGTATTCAGACCCAACGCGCCGGGCTCTCCGCCCGCGGCGCCGTAAGGCGGATAGGGCCCACGGCGAGAACTGAGGATCGAGACCTCCAACGGCCGCAGAAACTCCAGCCGTCGCACCACGCCGTCGCCGCCGCGCCGGGCGCCCGCACCGCCTGAGCCGCGCCGGATCGAGAATTCGTGAACCCGCACCGGGTAGCGGCGCTCCAGCACCTCCGGGTCCGTCAAGCGCGTGTTGGTCATGTGGGTGTGGACGGCGCTGGCGCCATCGGCGGCCGGCGTTGCTCCGGCGCCGCCGCAAATCGTCTCGTAGTAGCCGAAATGCTGGTCGCCGAAGACCAGGTTGTTCATCGTACCCTGGCTGGCGGCCGCTACGCCCAGTGCCCCCAGCAGCGCGTCGACCACCCGCTGCGATGTCTCGACGTTGCCCCCGACTACGGCGGCGCACTCGGCCGCCGTGGCGCCCTCGGGGGGATTCAGCAGGCACTCCGGCAGCACGAACCGGACCGGCGCCAGCATCCCCTGGTTGAGCGGGATGTCTTCGTCGATCAGCAACCGCAGCACATAGATCACCGCCGCCGTAACGATCGCCCGGTTCGCGTTCAGGTTGCCGGGCAACACGGGGCCGGTGCCGGTGAAGTCGAACGTCGCCGACCGGCCGTCGGTCGTCAACGCAACGGCGATGGGCGAGCCGTCGTCCAGGTGGTCCACAAAGCGGTACCGGCCCCGAGGCAGCCTGGCCAGCGCGCCCTGCGTCTTCCGCTCGGCCGCCCACTGGATGTGCTGCATGTAAGACTCGACCAGCGGCAGGCCATAGCGCTCGATCAGCCGCGACAGGTCGCGGGCTCCCTGGCGGTTGGCGGCCACCTGGGCAGTGATGTCGGCCAGATTGTCGGCCACCGCCCGGCTCGGGTACGGCCCCGAGGCCAGCAGCGTGGCCAGCTCGTCGATCCGCGATTGTCCGGCCGCCACCAGCTTGAAATTGCGGATGAGCACGCCCTCTTCGGCCAGGCTGCGCGAGAAGGGAGGCATCGATCCCGGCGAGATGCCGCCGATCTCGGCATGGTGGGCCCGGCTGGCCGTGAAGAACAACAGCCGGCCCGCGCCGCCGTCGTGGACGGGCGTCACCACGGTCACGTCGGGCAGGTGCGAGCCGCCGCGGAACGGATCGTTGGTCACCAGCACGTCGCCTGCGGCCAGGTCGGGATTGTCGGCCGACAACCGCCGCACCGTCTCTCCCATCGCGCCCAGGTGTACCGGAATGTGCGGCGCATTCACCACCAGCTCGCCCTGGGCGGTGAATACGGCGCAAC
The DNA here is from genome assembly GCA_040877345.1 of Pirellulales bacterium. GTDB lineage: Bacteria > Planctomycetota > Planctomycetia > Pirellulales > JAICIG01 > JBBDNX01. Next base: position 2,427 of record JBBDNX010000305.1, on the reverse strand, counting down.
TGAAGTCCAGCCGCTCCTTCACGTTCACGCTGCCGGCCGTGTTGCGCAGCGTGATGCCCATCTGTTCCGCGATCCCGGCGAACTGGTGGTTGAATATTTCGAGCAAGGCGGGGTCGGCCTGGCCGGCTGCAGCCTGTTCGGGCAGCGCCGCATGGCGCGCCGGCGCGTCGACGGCTTGCGAGAGTAGCAGCTCGCCGCGAGCCAGGACCTCCGCCTGCCAACCGGGATCGACGATGGTCGTCGAGAGAGGCTCGTACACGACCGCCGGCCCGGAAATTCGGTCGCCAGGCGCCAGCTCCGCGCGGTCGAACAAACCCGCCTGCTGAACCTCGCCTCCAAAATAGACGCTTGTCGCGCGGCTGGCCGGCAACGCGCGGGGCCGAAGCGGGCGAGCCGGTCGATCATAGCGCTCGGTGCGGCCGATCGCCTCGACCCGTGCTGCCACGATCTCCAGCGGGCGGCCGGCGTGCCGGTACCCGTACAGTTTTTCGTGCTCCGCCTCGTAGGCTTCACAATAATCGCCCGAGGCAGGCGCCGCGATCGAGAGCCACGCATCCAGGCCCCGATAGCGCAGGTCCAGGTGTTCGCGCACTTCCACCCGCTCCGCCGGCACGCCCTCGGCGATCACCTCGGCGCGCGCCTTCGCCGCCAACTCGTCCAGCACCTGCCCCACGTGGACCAGTCCCGCGGGATCGTAAGCCCGGTAGATGCCGGCCACGCCATGCCGCGTGACGTCGGCCAGCCCGATGCCATACGCACTGAGGATGCTGGCATCGGGATGGATCAGCACTTGCCTCATCCCCAATTCGGCCGCCACGGCGCAGGCATGCTGCGGCGCCGCTCCGCCGAACGCCACCAGCACGTAGTCCCGCGGATCGCAACCCTTGGCGACCGATATCGACCGGATCGCCCGCACCATGCTGGCGTTGGCCACCTGCAACAGGCCCTCGCACAGTTCGTCCGCTGAATACCGCGCCGAGCCGGCCTGCTCAACCTGCTCAGCCAGCGCCGCCAGCCGGCTCTCCACGGCGCGCCGATCGAGCGGAAAGGGAAAGTGCCGGGCCAGAATCTTGCCCAGGTAAAAATTCAGATCGGTGACGGCCAGCGGGCCGCCTCGACCATAGCAGGCGGGGCCGGGCTCCGCTCCGGCGCTGTCGGGACCCACGACCAGCTTCACCCCGTCGAAACCGCAGATGCTGCCGCCGCCCGCGGCCACCGTCTCGATCGCCAGCATCGGCGCCACGATCCGCACACCCGACTTCTCGGTCTCGTACTCCAGCTCATGGCGGCCGTCGAAGCGGGCCACGTCGGTGCTGGTGCCCCCCATGTCGAAGCCGATGGCCCGTCCGAACCCCGCAGCGCGGGCGGCCTGCGAGAACCCCACCACGCCCCCAGCCGGGCCGGAGAGGATGCTGTCCTTTCCCACGAAGTTCGCGGCCGAAACGAGGCCGCCCGCCGATGTCATGATCCGCAGCTCGCTCCCTGCCAGGGCCCCGCGCAGTGTATCGACGTAGGCCCGCAGCACCGGATTCAAGTAGGCGTCCATCACGGTCGTATCGCCACGCGACACGATCTTCACCAGCGGAGCCACCCGATGGCTTTCGCTGACTTCTTCAAAACCGATCTCGCGCGCCACGCGGGCCACCAACTGCTCGTGCCCTGGATGCTCCGAGGCGTGCAGCAGGCAGATGGCCAGCGACTCGATGCCACGCGATCTCAACTCCGTCAATTGCCGCCGCACCGTTTCGGCGTCGGGAGCGGCCAGCACCTCGCCGCTGGCGGTGATCCGCTCGTCGATCTCGACGGCGGCGGCGAACAGCGGTTCCGGCTTGCGGATGTCGAGTTCAAACAGCCGCGGCCGGTTCTGATAGCCGATGTGCAGGATGTCTCCGAAGCCGCGGGTGGTGACCAGGGCCGTGCGGGCGCCCCGCCGCGTGATCAATGCGTTCGTGCCGCGCGTGGTGCCCAACCTCACGCTGGCGGGAGGCAGCGGATCGCCCAGCCGCAGCCCCAGCAGGTAGCGGATCGCCACCAGCGGCGCTTCTTCGCCGGGTGCGAGTTCGTACGCCTGGCCCGGCCGCGGTGCGGTGGCAACGGGCTCTGACAGCTCCAGCAGCCCCGCTGCACGATCGAATGCGGCGACCCGGGCACTGGCCAGCAGCCGTCCGTCGCCGTCGAGCAGCCTCAGCTCGCAGCCTTCCCAAAACTGTTCGGGGTCGGCCTGGCGCGCCGGATCGACGATCCGCCCGCGGCCCGATCCGGCCGCGGCGCCGCCTTTCACAACGCCGCTGGACAGCAGCTTGTGCCGGATCAACGTGCCGTCAGGCCGCCGGGCGATGCAGTCGGTGAATGTGCCGCCGACGTCGATCCAGAAGGCCCAGTTCGGCTCGTTCATAAACGTGGCGCGGGCCGCAGCCTGCTGTGTCT
>JBBDNX010000304.1:0-4978 GCA_040877345.1 Pirellulales bacterium | reverse complement strand
CTCCGGCTTTTCGTACCAGAAACCGATGAGCAGATAGCTGCAGACACCGACCGCCTCCCAGAACACGTACAACAACACGAAGTTGCTGACCGAGACGAGCATGGTCATCGAGAACACGAAGAGCGACACGTAGCTGAAGAACCGCCAATAGCCCGGATCGCCCCGCATGTAGCCGGCCGAGTAGATGGCGACCAGCGATGAGACGAACGTGACCATGGCCAGCATGACCGCGGTGAGCGGGTCGGCCCGCAGCGTTACATCGACGCGGAAGTCGCGATTGCCAGTGGTTGCCCGGCTGACGTGGCCCGCGGCGGCGCCGGAATGGGTTCCGGCCGCATAGGCGTCGTCGACGACAGCCCATGTCCAGAGGGTGTGGAAAAGCTCGACGCCCACGGTGGCCGGCTCGGCCGCCGCGCCGCCGGTCGCCGGCTGCTCAGCCCGTTGGGCCGCCGCGCGGACATCGAACAACAGGAACATGCTGAGCACGAACGACAAGACCAGCGCGACGATGGTCGGCAGGTGGCTCTGCTCTCGCAGCACGCGCTTGCCCAGGGCGGCGGTGATCAACGAAGCCGCCAAGGGGAGCGCGGGGACCAGCACCATCAACGTTGGGGTGCTAAACATGGCTGCGGTGGAGGATCTCCTCGACGCTGACCTCCGGCTCGACGCCTGCCGGCGGCAACGTCGGCCAGTGCTCGATCTGGATCGGCTCGTCGGGCAACTCGCGATCGACGAAGGGCGGCTGGTTGGCCTCCCGCACGTGCTGCCAGAAGGCGATGTCCAGCTCGCCGCTCTGCTGGAACAACATCAGAATCAGGGCCAGGGCGATGGCCGCCTCGCAGGCCGCCACCGTCAGAACAAAGATCACGAGCACCTGCCCGCCCCAGTCGTTGTGGAAGCGGCCCCAGGCGACCAGGCTGAGGGAGACGCCTTGCAGCATCATTTCGGCGGCGAGGAACATGACAATCATGTTCCGGCGGCTGAGAAAACCGGCCAGGCCGATGCCGAACAGGAGCGCTCCCAACGCGAGATAGCGGTTCAGCAGCTCCAGCTCAGGCACGGTCCGATCCCTCCCCGACCGCGGCGGGCCTGCCGTGGCTGACGATGGCCACCGCGCCCACCAGCGCCACCAGCAGCAGCGTTCCGGCCACCTCGATGGCCACCAGGTGGCTGCTGAACAGTTGGCCGCCGAGCCGGGCCACGTGCTGGGGATGCAATATCCGCTGCTCGCGATCGTGCTGGCTGATGGCTGTCGCCAGGGCAGCCGCGGAACCAGGTTCCTTGCCGCCGGTTTGACCAACGAGCACCGCGGTCAACATGCCGACCAACATCGCGCCCGTGGAGGCCGACAGCAACGCCTCCCAGCTCAACCGGTCGTAGCGGGTCTGGCCGCGGGGCTGGGCCAGCATCAGCACGAACAGGAAGGTGACCAGGATGGCCCCCGCGTAAACGACCACCGTGGCCAGGCCTAGAAACTGCGCGCCCTGGAAGAGGAACAAGCCGGCCGTGCCCAGCAGCGTGAGGGCGAACCAGATGGCGCAGTAGACGGGGCTGCGCATGGTCACGGCGCCCAATGCGGAGACAACGGTGGTGGCCGCCAGAACCCAGAAAACCGCCTCGGCGCCCCAGTGCCGGCTGTCGAAGCGGGCCACTTGCCAGGCCAGCAATGCCAGCCCGGCGGCGACCAGAACGGCGCCGGCACGCCGGCCCCGCGCGCCGCGCGGCAGCAACAGCCACAGCCCGGCCGCCAAGAGCACGGTTGCCAAGGCCAGCATGATCTGCCCGGGTGTCACAGCGTTCCTCGCTCAATGAGACACAGCGTTCCTCGCTCAATGAGACACAGCGTTCCTCGCTCAATGAGACACAGCGTTCCTCGCTCAGGTATCACAGCGTTCCTCCCAGCTCGGTCGACCGCATCGGCTCGGCATCCTTGGTCTGATCGAACACGCTGAGCAGCTTCTCCTTGTCGAAGATCATCTCCTCGCGGCTGCGGCCGGTCAGGTCCATCAGGCTGGTCAGCTCGATGGCGTCGACGGGACAGGCCTCTTCGCACATGCCGCAATAGATACAGCGCAGCTCGTCGATCGTGAAGCTCTCGGGATACTTTTCGCGGTCGGGCCAGGGACTCTCCGCCCCGACGATGTCGATGCAATGCGCGGGGCAGGCCGTGGCGCAGAGGAAGCAGGCCACGCACTTGACGCGGCCTTGCTCGTCCTTGTTGAGCCGGTGCACGCCCCGATAGATCAAGGGGTTGTCGATCTGGGGACGCTCTTCCGGAAAGCTCACCGTCCGTTTCGGGCCGAACAGGTGGCGGGTGGTCGTGGTCAGGCCCTGCACCAGCAGCGGCAGGTACATCTTGCCGGCCAGGCCCAGCCGCGGCTCTTGGATCCAGAGGATGTTCGGGTCGTCGGCTTTCATTCGATTATTAAAGCGAACTGTGGTCCAGTTCCCAACGCGGGCGGTTGTCGGTCTGCAATGGAGCCGCCAGGCCGGCGATCAGCCAGGCCGCGATTGCAACCGCCCACATTCCCACGAGCAACGCCCAGCGGGGCACCCCGGCCGCCTGCTGGAGGCGATTGCCGTACTCGGCCAGCACGGCCACGGCGACCAGGTTCACGAGGCCCAGGGGGAGCATCACCTTCCAGGCCAGCGCCATGAGCTGATCGAACCGGAATCGCGGCCAGCTCCAGCGGACCATCATGAAAAACAGGATGACCAACAGCACCTTGGCCATGAGCACCAGGACCCGCACCACCGCACCGAGCCAGGTGACCTCGTTGCTGCTGCCGGTCACGCCCCACAAGTGCCAGCCGCCGAGGAACAAGATGACGATCAAGAACGAGGCGGTCACCATGTGCAGGAACTCGGCGATCAGAAACATCAACAGCCGCATCCCCGAGTATTCGGTGTGGTAGCCGCCGATCAGCTCCTGCTCGGCCTCCGGCAGATCGAAGGGCAGGCGGGCCGCCTCGGCAAAGGCCGCCACCACGAACACCACGAACCCCAACGGCTGCCAGAACACGTACCAAATGCCGCTTTCGGCCTGGGCGCCAATGATCGTGTCGAGCCGCAGCGAGCCGGCCAGCAGCACAACTCCCAGGATGCCCAGCCCCAGCGGCAGCTCGTAGGCGATCAACTGGGCGCTGGACCGCAGGCCGCCCAGGAAGCTGTACTTGTTGTTGCTTGCCCAGCCGCCCAGGATCACTCCGTAGACCGCGATACTGCTCAAGGCGAAGACGTAGATCACGCCCACGTCGACGCCCGGCGCCACCACCAGCTCGATCGGCCGGCGATCGCCCGGCTCGGCCGCGGCGGCGGAGCCCATGGGAAGCACGCTGCCGAAAGGGATCACGGCGAAGATGGCCAGGGCCGTCGCCAGGATCGTGATCGGCGCCAGCGTGTAGAGGACCCTGTCGACGTGGCGGGGCGTGATCTCCTCCTTGAAGATGAACTTGAGGCCGTCGGCCAGCGGCTGCCCCAGCCCGAACAACTTGATCCGCGTGAGCGGAATGCCGACGCGGTTGGGACCGATCCGGTCCTGCACCCAGGCGGCAATCCAGCGCTCCAGCAGCACCAGGTAGGCGGCCGCCGTCATCAGGGCGAAGATCAGCAGGCCGATCTTGACCAGCGACTCGACGACCACGGCTTGAACGTCTTGGGACATACGCAGCGTCGCTAGGTGGTTGCGGCCAGGCGGTTCAGCTTGAGATCGATGCCCACGGGGCTGACGCCGTCGGCGGCCGCCGAGAAATACATGATGTCGTTGGCCACTTCGGCCAGCACCTGCTTGGGCTGAAACAGGCCCGGCCGGCCCAGCAGCCGCCAGTAGAGCTGGCCCTCGACCCAGGCGCCCTGCGGCGGTCGGATGGCCCAGGCGGCCGACTGCATCCGCTCGGCATAGTTGACATACGAGCCTTCTTTCTCGGCAAACGAGGCGCTGGGCAACTGGTACGTGGCCCGCCCCCACAGGGGCGAAGCAAACAGGTCCTGCACGACCAGCACCTTCGCCGCCTCGAAGCGCGAGGCCGCCGCCTCGTCGATCCAGGGGTGGGGGTACCCGCCGGTGACCCAGATGCCGCCGTAGCGGTCCGGCTCGAGGTCGCCGAGCAGCTCGTCGAACGTCATGGCTTTGCCGGTGAAGTGCCAGAGCACGGCCTCGACGCCACGGCGGTTGGGGCATTTCTCGGCGTGGATCACGAAGCCGTTGGGGAATCGCTCGTCCTGGCCCACGGCGGGCACCGGACCTAGCGCCAGATCGGCCCCCGGGTCGAGCGCGCGGATGTAGGCGGCCAGCAGGAACGCCTCCTCGACGGTCAAGTGAGGCGAGAGCACGGCCGCCAGCGGTCCGGCTGCCCGCAGGCTGGCGTTGAGCTCGGCGGGGAGGTCGGCCCACTCGAGCGGCACGAAGGAGTCGCCCTGGCGTTTGCGGAGGCCGACCTGGCGTTGGTGGCTGTGGATGTAGTGGTAGCCGTAGCGTCCCTCGTCGCAGATCCACCACTGGTTGACGTGGGGGTTCTCGCGGGGCTTGAGCCGCCAGACGCGGTCCTGGTTCTCTTCGGTCCAGATGGAGCAGCCGGTGGAGCAGTTGGTGCAGACTCCGGCGTGCCGCTTCATGAACCAGACTCGCTGCTGGTAGAGAAAATCCTTGTCGCCCAGCGCGCCGACCGGGCAGAGATCGACGACGTTGCCGGCGAGCTTGTTGGCCAGCGGGTAGCCGGGGACGACGTCGATTTCTTCGTGGTTGCCGCGGTTGACGACCATCAGCTCGCCGGTGCCCGTGATCTCGCGGCAGAAGCGGACGCAGCGGCTGCACATGACGCAGCGGTCGACGAACAGCGTGACGGTGTCGCCCATTTCGCGTCGCCGGCTGGTGAAGGGCTTGATATCGGCCCGCCGCTCTTTCTGACCATGTTCGAAGTGGTAGTCCTGCAGCAGTCACTCGCCGGCCTTGTCGCAGATTGGGCATTCGATGGGGTGA
>JBBDNX010000303.1:0-4987 GCA_040877345.1 Pirellulales bacterium | reverse complement strand
CGGCCGGTCCTGTCTGGGCCTGGGCTGGAGTGCCTGGATCCGGAAGGGAATCGTTCATGCGTGAATATCTTTCGGCTCGGGCGGGGTTGGCTGCTCGTCGCCCGCCGGTTTGGGTTGCTGTGCAGCGGAGGGCGAGGCGCGGCGGAACCGGCCTGGCTCGCCGCGCACGTGTTGCTGGAAATGCTCGATCCGCCGCACGGCGTGCGCCCGGTCGCGCGTACGGGCCAGCAGGGTTCCCATCGCCGAAACGTGCTTGCCAAAGTCCGAACGGGCCGATGCTTCCAGCTCGCGCGGCTCGCCGAAGATCGGAAATCGCGACACGCAGAATACCAGTCCCAGCACGGCCAGTTGCAGCAGGATCCGGTCGAAGGGGCTGGTGGTCAGTATCTCCAAGCCGTTGCGCATCACTCCCGCCGGGTCCTCTTCGAGCACGTGCGGGCCGCCGGGGCCGCTCTCCAAGAACACCACGCGCTTCTGCCCGCCGGCGGCGGCGATCAGTTGTCCGGCCAGCTTGCGGTGCTCGTGATTGACCAGCGGCAGGTTCAGCAAAAAGGAGCCGTTGGCGATCACGATCAATTGGCCGCGGTGCACCCTCAGGCGGCTGGCAATCACGTCCCGCCGCGAGGCCAGCAGCACTTCGGCGCCCGCCGCGGGGACCAGGCGGCTGTTCAGCTCGATGCCCAGCTTGCGGGCATCCACGCCGGCCCGCCACGGCCCGGCGGTGAGCGTGCGCACCCGGCGGTGGCGGCGGGCCCCGTGAATGCTAAACCACTCGGCTTGGGCAGTCGCCGGCGACTCCTGGCGGCGCCGCAGGTACTGGCGCATCGCTCCACCCAGGCGGCGTTTGATCTCGGGCAGTTGCGAAGCGGGCGCCCCCGCCTGGACCGCGCGCCAATAAGCCGGCGCGGCGTCGTAGTCGCGACCGATATAGATCAGCGTCTTGCCCGGGCCCGATTGGAACCAACCGTCGAACCACGCGTGCGCCTCGTCCGACGGGGCCGCGAAGTCGTCCGGCGCCCACACGATGACGTCGGCCTTGGACCGGATTTTGGGCGCCAGCCAGCTAGTGCGCGACACCTCGTGGCCCGCCTGCCTGAACATGCCGGCCAGCACCGCCGTGCCGTTGACGCTGTTGCCCTGGTCGGCAACCGCCATGCGGCCATAGGCATCGCCGATGTCGTCGGTGCAGCCGGCGGCCGACAGGCAGGCAGCCAACAGCCAGGCAAGGCTTGCCGCGCGTTTCATGCGGTCCCCTGCTGAATCAGTCTTCCGAATTCATCCAGCCGCCGCCAGCACGACTCGAAGCGGTGCCGGCTCAGCTCATGATTGCCGAAGAAAACGTCCTCGAAGGCCACCATGGTCTGCTCGACCAGTTGCCGCAGGGTACGGCGGCGTGACAGCTCGCGCAGATACTGGCGGTTGGTTTTGCCTTTGGACAAACGGACGACCTGGTGCTTGTCCATCTCGACCAACTGGTAGCTGAACAGGTAGACGATCGCCTCGGCGTAATGACCCTGCTCGTACAAGCGGCGGGCCTCGCCCAGGAGATCCAAGGCGCCGCGCGTGATGCGAAACGGCAGCGCCTCGACCCGTGCCGCGTCGTCGACCGCTCCGCCCGAGGCGGACTGGCCGGCCCTGTCGGCGCCGAGCATCTCCTTGTCCTCGAGCAGCAGCCAGGCGCGCAACAGCAAGTACGCCAGCCCGGCGAGCAACAGCAATCCGGCCGTCCAGAACAATACCGGCAGCCATTCGAAGCTCGGCCGGCCCCCGCCGCCGGCCGGCTGCCAGTTGGGAGTGCTCCAGGGACTCTTGACGTCGACGCGCCGTACACGATCGCGGCTGCCGTCGTACCAGGGGTGCCGCCACCTGCTGCCCAATGAATCGCGTCCCCACTCGACGCTTTGCTCGTGGGTCGCGGTCGACGGCTCCGCTCGTTCGACCTCGCGGCCGCTCTCAAGCTCGTTGGCGCCGGCGGCCGCCACGAGCGCCGCAAGGCAAGCGAGCCGCCAGGCCCAGGTTCGTCGGCTGCGATGAATCTTCACGCCAGTTGCCTCGTCAGCCGCAATGCCTCGGCTCGCATCGCCAGCTCGATTTCCCAACCTTCGGTGCGAATCCGCAGATCGAGGTAGCTCAGGAACCGCACCACCGTCAAGTAGCCCAGCACCGTCCAGATGGCCGCTTGCAGGTACACGGCGTAAAGCGTCCGGTCGAATTCGATGCGGTACGTCAGCCACGTCCGCAGGTACCACATCGAGCCCCAGATGGCTGCAATCATGGCCAGGCCGATCAAGAGCGAGCACAACCAGCGTGCCAGCAGCTCCGAATAATTGCCGCCGTGCATCGCCGCCGCGCGGCCCAGCGTGCTGGTGCCGGGCTCCCTCTTTTTCCGCCAGGGATTGCGCTCCAAGAGCAGGATCTCGTTCAGGTAAGGCCAGACCATGAACAACACCAGCCAGGTGACCAGCAGCAGCGTCAGGACGCCGCGCAGTATCACCTGGAACAGAATCAATTGTGGCAGCGAAGTCACAAAATCTTTGGCGATGCGTCCGGCGCTGGGCTTGTCGACAAACAGCGCCTGGCCCAGGTACAGCGTCGTCAGCGACGTGGCCAACGGCAGCTCCCAGACGATCCAGAACAAGTTCCCAAAGAAAAAACCCCAGGCTCCGTCCCAGGACCAGAACACTTCCAGGTTCTCCTCCTGCAGGCTCTCCGACAGCAGCCAGTTGTTCAACAGGATCATCGGCACCGCCCCGATCAGGCTGGTCGCCAGCAACGGCAGAAAGTGCTCGCGGATCACGCGCAGCGACAAGTCGAGGATGTCCGGAAAGCTGCGTTCCCGGATGACAATGCGGGTCTTATCCAGTTGCATCGTCCTCACCCCGCGGATAACCGAGCATCACGAAGTAGAACAGCAACAGCGCGCTGGTGAAGACCGCCACGAACGCCTTGACCGCGTAGGGCAGCAAGGAAGGCGAAATGAAGGCCTCGATGACCGCCGCCAAGCAGAACAGGACCACGCTGGCGCAGGCCGCCGGCACCGCTTCGCGGGCGGCCAGCTTCAGCGAGGCGGCGCGGCTGTAACCGCGTGTGTGAACGATCGAAAAACCCAACCGCATGCCGGCCGCTGACGCCAGCACCACCGCCGTCAGCTCGAATGGCCCGTGGGCCGTGACGAACTGAAAAAAATTGCCCCGCTGCGGCACGGTGGCCATGTGGCCGAAGACGGCGCCCAGGATGGAGGCGTTGGAGACGGTGATCAGCAGCCCGCCCACGCCGAAAATCAATCCCGCCGCGAAGCACTGCAGTCCGATGCCCGCATTGTTCTTCACGTAAAAGCCGGCCATGACGCCGCCCAGGTTGGGATCGCGGCTGCTGGCGGGCTGCTCGTACATTTCCTCCATGGTGCGCATCATGTCCTTGCCCACCAGGTTCTCCGTGAACTTGGGCGAGTTGTAGGCACAGACCATGCTGGCCAGGAAAATCCCCCAGAAGACGGCAAACGCCAGCCGCAGGCAGTTGTCGCGGAACAGCCGCTGAGGCAGCACGTAGAACATCTCGTCCCACCACTCGGCCAGCATGAACGAGCGGCTGGGATAGAGCTGGTTGTGGCCCCGGGCCACCAACTGGTGCAGGTACTGCACGCTGTTGGGAGGCAACTGGTAGGCATCGGCCAGGGCCAGGTCGGCGCAGGCCGAGCGATACAAGGCGGCAAAACGCTCGACGCCCTCGGCATTCAGCCGGCCGGTGAGCCGCGACTCCATCTGCGTGCAGGCCCGCTCCAGCTCGCGCCAGTTCTCACGCCGTGCATCGAGCAGTTCGGCGACTTTCATCGTGAGGCCTCAAACGGGCTCTTGCCGCCCGCTTCGTCGGCGCGGTCGGCGATGAACGTGCGATGATACAACGCGCACAGCAGCAGGTCGTGGCTGGTGCCCGCCGGCAGCCCGAACCGAATCCGCAACGGCTCCCCCACGTGCATGGCAATCTCCGCCCGCCGCCGCCACGGAAAAATCTGCCGCCGCTGGACGTAGCTCGACAACGCGCGGGCCAAGGGCCGGCTCACCTGGAAGCCCGCCGGCAGCTCGGCCGCCAGGCGGACCGCCTCCGGCTCGTTGACCCGGGCCACGCCATAGTGCCGCTGTGGCTCTTCGACCACTACCATGGTCCCTGCCGCCAGGTCGCCCAGCCGCTGGAAGCGGTCGTTCATGGTCGAAGCCAGCAGGCCCAACAGGTAGGTCGGCACCTGGAATACCAGCGGAACGGCGTCGACCGATCGCAGCAGGTTGCGCAGCACGGCCTGCAAGCCGTTGATCGGTTGCCCCTCGTCGGACACCACCCGCAGCCGCATCAGGCGCTTGCCCGGCGTCTGGCCGTTCCAGAAGGCTTCGAACAGGCCGCCATAAAACCAATCGAGCAGGAACCAGCCAATCAGGGCGATGCCGAATCCACCTCCCGGCAACCCGACGAGCCCGAATGCAAGCGACAAGATGATCAGCAACGCCACCACCACGGCAATGCGGATCAATACGTCGATCAGGTAGGCCGGCAGCCGGCGGAACGGCCCCGCCACCCGGTATTGAAAGGCAATGTTCTCGGGCGTGACGATCTCGATGCGGGTGTCGATGGCTGCGGGCATTTCGCCGATTATTCGACAATTATCGCTGCTTCGCAAGCCGCCGCTAGAGTTGCACCCGCAACCGCTCCCATTTGCGCACCAAGCCGGGGCGGTCGAAGACCTGCGGGTTCAACACGCCCCTGGGCCGCCGGCCGAGCGACAAATCGACCATGCCCTGGCAGACCGCTCGCCCGTTGTCGCGAAACAGCTCGTGCGTCCAGGCAATGCTGTGCGGGGCCAACAGCACGTGGTCGAACTCGGCGAAGCGGTGCGGCGCCGTCAGCGGCTCCCCCTCGAAGCAGTCGATGGCCGCCCCCGCGATCCGCCGGTCGCGCAGCACCTCGTACAAGGCCTCCTCGTCCACGATCCCGCCAC
>JBBDNX010000302.1:0-5025 GCA_040877345.1 Pirellulales bacterium | reverse complement strand
GGGTAGGCCGTCCTACCTTACCCACCCACCTACCTATTCTATCCAGGTTCTCCCCCCAGTGCGGTCGAGAACCCGCGTTTGGGGATTGGCGGCGTTGGTCTATAATCCCGCCGCGCTGGCGCTTCAATCGACGCGTGCACGTGCGTCATACCCTTTGGTTCCTCGCATCCCTGCCTCTTGTTTCGTGGTGGAAATGCGGTATTTGGCCTTCGTTGCCGTGGTCTTGCTGTCGGGCCTGTCGGCCGGGTGCGGCACCACGCGGATGAGCGACACCTCGCGGACAGGCACCGAGCAATTGCTGTTGTCGACGGCCGTCGATCGGGCGATCAACAACATCAACTTCAAACCCCTGGCGGGCAAGGACGTCTACCTCGACACGCAGTACCTGGAAGGGATCGTCGACAAGAACTACGTGATTAGTTCTCTCCGCCAGCACATGCTGGCTCATGGTTGCCAGCTCAAGGCGGACCGCAAAGATGCCACTTACGTGGCGGAGGCCCGAGCCGGAGCCATTGGCACCAACCGGCACGACGTGATGCTGGGCGTGCCGGCAATCAACGTGCCGACCGCCGGCCTGTTGCCCGGCGCTCCCTCCGCAATCCCGGAGATTCCGTTTGCCAAGACAACCAACCAAAAAGGAATCGCCAAGATCGCCGTGTTCGCCTACAACCAGGAAACCGACCAGCCTGTCTGGCAGTCAGGCGTCTTCCCCGTCGTCAGCGATGCCAAGGATACCTGGCTGCTAGGCGCGGGCCCCTTCCAGAGAGGTTCGATCTACGAGGGGACACGCTTCGCAGGCAACCGCATGATCTTTTCCAGGCCCAAGCGGAGCGAGCCGGCGCCCGCCCCTTCCGTACCAGTCACCGCCGAGGCGGTCTTCGAGGAACGCCCCGTCGTAGCACGGGCCCCCAACGGCGACCTCTCGCAAACTCCCAATCCCATCACGGGCGTCGAACAGGCCCAGGCCATCGAGCCTCAACCTGCCGCGGAGTTGGAAACAGACCATCATGCAGGCGGCCCTGGATCCGGCGGCTCAGCCGACATGGTGCCGCATGGCCGCATCGTACGTCTTCCGCCTACCGAACAGGTGCTGGCCGACTCCGACGCGATCGCGCCACACGACCCGCTCAGCGCGCCGCAGCGCCTGTCCGAGGCAGATCCGCGGGCGACCGAAGGGCCTGACGAAGCACCAGGATCGGCGGCCTTCAGTTTGTTCAAGCCGCGGACCTGGTTTCGCACCCAACCGCCGGAGCCGGACGTCGAACTCAGCGATTACGGGTTGTGATACATTGGGCGGTGGCACTGCTTCTCGAACGCGACAGGCCGCGTTCTCCAAGCAGTGGCACAAACTAGCGGCGCGTCCGTTCGAATGCCAGCGGCTGCTCGGAGTTGGGGTCCTTGATTCGAATCGAGACCTTGCCGGCCAGCAGGTCGTCGAGCAAATGCCCGACCACCTCGGCCCTCCAGCCCCGCGCCAGGCTGGGCACCTCCTGGTCTGCTCCCCGCTGGCCAAGCTGATGCTCGATCAGGTCCCGCACGTCGGTGGCCGTCCCCACCAGGCTGGACGCGACTTGGGCGTCGCGGCAGATGCTGCTCAGCGCCGACGAGAGAAACTGGCCCAACATGTTCAACTGCGGGCTCGATTCGCGGCGGGGAGCCTGGGGACAGGCCGCCTCCGGCAGCTCCAGCCCCTTGGCAATGGCAGCCGAAAGAGCCGGCACGGCGCGTTGCAGGTCGCCTCGCTCCAAGCCGCGGACGGCCCGGATTTGTTTGGCGTCGGCGCTGCGCCGCTTGGCCAACTCGACGATCAGGTCGTCTCGCAGCACCCGCCGCACCGGCCAGTCGCGCCGCTGCGCCTCCTGCTCGCGCCATAACCACAGCTCGCGCACAATGGCCTGGCTGCGGGCGGGCAGGTTGGCGCTGCCCGACACTTTACGCCAGCGCTCGCGGCCCCGGCTGACGGTCACCTCGCTCTCGAACTGCGACATCTCATCGGCGAACCATCCCGTCCGCCGCAGTTCCTCCAACCTGCGGCCCAGGCGGAGCCGCAGCTCGGCCAGGTGCCGCACGTCATCCAACGCGTAGTCGATCTGCCGCTCGGTCAGGGGCCGCCGCCGCCAATCGGTTCGCGTTTCACCCTTGCGCGGTGTCAGGCCGAGCAGCCTGTAGATCAGCGATCCATATCCGGATGGGTAATCGAGTCCCACCAGTCCGGCCGCCAACTGCACGTCGAACAGCGCGCGGGGGGGCTGCGCGACGGCCTCCAGGCAAAACAGCAGCTCCTCCCGCCCGGCGTGCACGATCGTCTCGTGGCCGGGGGCGGCCAGCGCCTCCCAGAAGGGTCTCATGTCCGCGACGGCCAAGGGGTCGATCACCACCAGCCGGTCGCCGGCGGCCACCTGAACCAGGCACAGTTGAGGCCGGTACGAGTGCTCTGAAACGAACTCGGTATCGAAGGCGATGACCGGGACCTGGGCAAGTCCGCGGCAGAACTCGACCAGGTCGTGCTGCGAAGTGATGATCAAGAAGACGCCGATGCCAAAAATGGGTGATCTAAAAGAACAGGTACGTCACCAAAGCAAAGATCGGCACCAGCACGGCACCGCTGTAGACCATGTAACCGAAAAAGCTCGGCATCCGAACGCCCGATTTCTCGGCGATCGTCTTGACCATGAAGTTCGGCCCGTTGCCGATGTAGGTGTTGGCGCCCATGAAGACCGCGCCCAGGCTCACCGCCGCCAGCAGCCGGTCGGGCAGGCCCAGGTGCGGCATCGAAGTATAGCCCTCGGCCCCCAAGGCTCGACCCGTCTCGAGAAACACCAGGTACGTGGGGGCGTTGTCGAGCACCGACGAAAGCGCCCCGGTAATCCAGAAAAACTCGGCCGGCGTGTCAATCCCCAACCGCGAGCCCTGCACGCCCAGGATCTGCAAGGCCGGCTGCATGCAAATGAAAATGCCCGTGAACAGGGCTGCCACCTCGATGATCGCGCCGTAGTTGAATCGATTGGCCTGGCGAACGCCTGGGTCGCCCAGGGCCAGCGAGCAGGCCACCAGAGCCAACAGTACGGCTTCCCGCAGGTAGAGCCAGGGATGCCAATCGGTGCCCGGCAGTGTTTTGGTGGTGTCCAAGAGCCCCACGGCCGTCACCACCCCCGCCAGCAGCAGGGTATTTGGCCACAGGCCGCCGAACTGCATCCGCCGCACCCGCGTTTCGTCGCGCAGCACGTCCTGCACTGTTTCGCGAGGATAACTGACCAGGCTGTCCCAGGCAAAGTAAACGGCCAGCAGCAGGGCGTTGACCAGCAGCCACTGTGGCCAGAGCGAGAGCGTCCAAAGAAAATCGACGCCCTGCAAGTAGCCGAGGAACAGGGGCGGATCGCCCAGCGGCAGTAAGCAGCCGCCGCAGTTGCAGACCACGAAGATGAAGAACACCACGGTGTGGCTGACGTGCTTGCGCTCGCTGTTGGTTTCCAAGAGCGGCCGTACCAGCAGCATCGCCGCGCCCGTGGTGCCGATGAAGCTGGCCAGCAAGCCTCCGACCGTGATGAAAGCCGTGTTGGTCAGCGGATGCGCCGGCAGGTCGCCCTGGATCCGGATTCCGCCGCTGATGGTGTACAAGCTGAACAACAAGATGATGAACGGCACGAAGTCCTGCAGGATGGCGTTTGCCAGCACGGCCGCGGGCAACTCCCACGACACGTCGCCTGCCGGATGGACCAAGACATGCCCCAGGAAATGCCGTTCGACCGGGTGCGGATGAGCCACCGCATAGTACGTCAGCGTCGCCAGTCCCAGCCCTGCGGCAACCAGGAACTTGTTCAGGTTGCTCTCCCACCAATGCTCGCTGACGTGCAGCAGGGGCAGCAAGGCGATGGCGCCCAGCAGCAGGACAAAAGGGGCCACCGTCCAATAAGCAGGCGCGGCGGGCGGCTGCGCTCGATGCGATTCGTTCGGCCGGCGCGGCGGCTTGGCCTCGCTGTGTACTGCGGCGCCGTGCCCGGGGCGGGTCTCTGCCTTCGCCTCGCCTGCGTCGCCGGCGTGAGCGGCCGCCAGGATCCGGCCGGTTGCCTGTTGAGGCCAGCCGGCCGCGGCCGCCACGGCGTAAACGATGAGAATCGCCAGCAGGGCAAAAACTACCGGCCGGTTTGGATTGGGCTGCCCGGAGGGCTCGTCGAGCGACATGCCGATGGAATGGAACCCACTTGTGAGGCGAGCGGAAACCCTTAGGTTATACACGATTCGCGGCCGGCGCGAACCGGCATACCGGCCCCGCACGACCCGTGGACCGCCCCTCACGGCGCAGCCTCGATTCTGCTACCATCGGAACCGGATGGAAACCTGGCTGCGATCCAACACGCGCATCATGTGGCTCGGCACTTTGCCTGCGGCCTGCGGCACGCTGGCAGGGCTGCTGCTGGTTTGGAATGCCGGCCCCTCGGCTTTGGGGTGGCTGGCTCGGATCGCGGGCGGATTGCTCCTGGTCATCTCACTCGGCGGGCTGGCGTGGCTCGTGCGCCAGTTGCTCCGCCCGCGGCTGGCCTACGAAGCGGGGCACCTGCTCGTCTATTTGCGGCCCCAGCCGTTGAAAGTGCCGATCGAGCTGGTCGAGGGTTTTTTGCTCGGTCAGGGTCCGAGCTTCCTGCCGGGCAAGCGGCACCGGCTGACCGAAACCTCGACGCTGGTGATCCGGCTGGCCGAGCGAGCCGGCGAGTGGGCCCGGATCGACGTCCCGCCCGCCATGGGAAGCTGGTGCAATCACTACGTGACCATCCGCGGCACCTGGTGCGAGCCACTGAGCGTCGAGCTGGCCACCCGGCTCAACGGCCGGCTGGCAGGTGTCCAGCAGCAACTCGACCGCCGGGCGATCAGCGCATGACCAAACTGCTCGTCAGCGTGCGATCGCTCGCCGAAGCACGCCTGGCCCTGGCCGCCGGCGTCGATTTGATCGACCTCAAGGAGCCGGCGCGCGGCTCGCTGGGCGCCCTCGACCCGGCCGTGGCGCGGCAAATCGTGCGCTCGCTCCGC
>JBBDNX010000301.1:0-5026 GCA_040877345.1 Pirellulales bacterium | reverse complement strand
GTGCCGATGCGGCGGACTTCCGAGGTGGGCACGCCGCGCTCGTATTCCTGCTGGTAGACGTGGCCGCCGCGGCGGACTTCGACCTCGCACCACTCGGAGAGGAAGTTGACCACCGTCACGCCGACGCCGTGCAGTCCGCCGGAGGTCTGGTAGGCGCCCTTGCTGAACTTGCCGCCGAACTTGAGCACGGTCATCACGCCCTGCAGCGTGGAGAATCCCAGGTCGGGGTGGTGCTCGACGGGGATGCCGCGGCCGTCGTCCTCGACGGTCACCGAGCCGTCGGTGTTGATCATGACTCGGATGTCGCGGGCATGGCCGGCCATGGCCTCGTCGATCGAGTTGTCGACCACCTCGTAGACCATGTGGTGCAGGCCGCGCATGGCGGTGTCGCCGATGTACATGCTGGGGCGTTCGCGGACGTGCTCCAGGTCGCTGAGGTGTTCGAGTTGTTCGGCGCCGTACTCGGCCTCGATTTTGCGGTATTCGGGCATATCGGGAGGCGTGGGCGGCGGCTGCGCAGGGGGCTCGTTGGCCGGGGTCCGGTGGTCGGACTGGCTAGGATCTTTGGAACTGTTTTTGATGGGTTCTTCGGACATGGATCTCTCTGAGTTGGCCTGTGGATTCACTCGATCGGCCCGACCCGCAGGCGCAAGCTTGCGATGCGCTCGTGCGGCAGGAGGTTCTTGAGCTGGTCGAGAATCGTGTGTTTTTGAAAGGTGAGCTCTTGCAACATGGTGGAGTTGGCCACGATCACCTCGAGGGCGCCGCGGCGGACCGCGCCGACCCGCGTCGAGCCGGCAATCATTTCGCCCGCCGCCTGCCGCCAGGCCTGCTCGTAGCAGGCGGCCGCCTGCAGGCGGGCGTAACCGCGGCGGGCCATCAACTCCGACATAACGTCGGCCATTTTTTTCGGGCGACCGGCAAAGTTGTTTTTCATCACAATCCAGTGGGGAACGCTTGTCGCTCCGCCCCAGGCGGCTGGGACTGACAGCACACTTGACTCATCAGCGATCGCGCGCCAGCGGCATGATCACGTAGCCGTAACCATCGTCGGTCGAGCAGACGCCCGCACTTTCGGCATCCTTCAATTCGAGCGTGAATGTTTTTTGCGGATCGAGCACCTTGAGAAAATCGTTCACGTAGCGTGGGTCGAGCGTGATCGACAGCGAGTTGCCGTCGTAGCCGATGGGCAGTTCGACCCGCGACTGCCCCGCCTCGGCGGCGCGGCCGGAAAGGACCACCTTTCCCTCGCCAAAGGTGAAATCGACGCCGCGGCTGTCTTCGCTGGTGACGATGGCCGCCTGCCGCACGGCACTGTACAAGGGGCCGACGGGCAGCTCGATCTTGATGGCATCGGTCCGGCGGGGAAACACGTCGCGCCACTTGGGAAAGCGACCTTCGACCAGCCGCGAATAAATGGTGAACCTGGGACTCTTGACGAGGATGTCGTTGGGGCGCGCGGCCAGTTGCACGTCCGAGTCGGAATCGGTCAGCGCCCGCTCGATCAGGTGCATGGCCCGCGTGGGCACGATGGTCATGTTCTCGCTGTTGTCGTGCCCCTCGACGGCCCGCGCCGGGCCTTCCATCATAGCCAGGCGGCGGCCGTCGGTGCCGACCGCCGTGATCTTGTCGGCCGCCAACTCCAGGAGCACGCCTCCCAAGGCGTAGCGGCTGCTCTCGGTATCCGTGGCAAAGGCGGTGCGGCGAATGATCTCCTTCAAGAGCCGGGCGGGCAGCTCGTGGTACCTGGTCTCGGTGAACTGGGTCACGGCCGGGAAATCGTCCGGGTTCTGGGCCGGCAGCCTGAACTCGCTGCGTTCGCCGCGCACCAGCGTGGCATGGCCGTCGGTTTCCAATCGCAACGAAGCGTCGGAGCTCTCCCGCAGGATCGAGCCGAAGCGGTCGATGGGCAAAACCGCGCTGCCCGGCACCTCGACCTGGATGCCCGGCACGTTGACGCGCACGGCCACTTCCAGATCGGTGGCCATCACGGTTCCGGCGCCCCCTTGGTCCATGGCGACTTCGAATTTGACGTTCTGCAGGATGGGCTTGGGGCTGCGGGTGGGCGCTACGGCGCTTGCGGTTTGGAAGGCCGCCCAAAGCTTCTCGCGTTCGCAAATGACTTTCATGGTGAGCTACCGGGTGTGGGATGGAATGCCGGCGGTTGACCGCCTGGGGTGTCCTTTAGTAGTTCAAGAGATCTTTTCAAGACAGCAGTAGTAGTAATGCAGTGGCCCAGGTTGTCGATCAACGTCGGCGACTGCGGCGCAACTTCTTTCCAGTGTGCATCAAACCGTTGGAGCTTCAGGACAGGCCCAGTGGTGTAAAACCTGTTGCGGCGAAGTCCGCAGCCTGTTGGACGTTTGTCTGTAATCAGGGTTGGGCGGCCAGGGCATAGAGGGCCTGTTTATAGGCAATTCCAAATCAGTTCTCAGCCGACACTGCTTCCACACGTTATCCGCCGAGGGCGGCGGGAGGTTAACCTCCCGCCAGGGTCTGCCGCAGCGAGTCGATGGCCTGCCGCGTGCCGGGATCGGTGCGGGCCAGGGCGTCGACCTTGCGGCAGCCATGCTGGACCGTGGTATGATCGCGGCCACCAAAGTAATCGCCGATTTTGGCCAGGCTGCCGGGGGTCAACTGGCGCGACAAGTACATAGCCACGTCGCGGGCCAGCACCACGCCCCGGCGGCGCGAGGTTCCCTTCAGGTCCGCCAACTTCAGCGCGTAATAGCGGGCGGTCTGCACGGCAATGCGGCCCACGGTGGGGCGGAGCGCGCCGGTCCGGGCGAACAGATAGCGGCGCACCAGGATGGCATCGACGTGCGGTCCGCGATCCGCGCTTGGCGGCAAGGCCCCGTTTCCAGCGGCCCCGTTTCCAGCGGCCCCGTTTCCAGCGGCCCCGTTTCCAGCGGATTGGCAGCCATCCGCCTCACGGGCCGATGTTTCGAGCTGCAACAAAAAGCCCCACAGCTCAGGCACCGACGTGGCCAAGGCATCGGCCATGACGCGAGCAGCCGACTCGGCCAGGTCGATATTCCGCCCGCCGGCCAACTGCCGAACGAGCTCGTAGCGAGCCAGCGGACCCGGCAACGACAACGGCACCTGCAATCCTTCGCACAAGCGGCTTGCGAGCGCCGGCAACAAGGTCTTGATCTGGAGGGGCGGCAGCCGTGAGGTAACCACCACCTGCGCACCCCGCTCGGCGAGTGCATCCAGCGTATGGAGCAACTCGATCTGCACCGCTGTCTTGGCCGCGATGTTGCCCAGGTTTTCGAGGACCAGCAAATCGGCCGATCGCAAACGCCAGCGCCAGGCATCGATCGCCCGCCGCTCGATCGCCTCGGCGAACTCGCTTGCCATTTCCGAGGCAGCCAGGCAGAGGACGCCGTCGCGCGGGCGCCCGCTGCGCCATTGCTCGGCCAGGCCGTGGGCCAGGTGCGACTTGCCGGTGCCGGGCGGGCCGTGCAGCACGAGTGGACTGACGGCGAGCGGCCCAGGCGGCAAGCGGCCCGGCTGGGCGGCGGCATCGGCGGCCAGTGCTTGCAGAACGCCGTTGAGCGCTGCGGCTGCCAGGTGGTTCTCCGGCCCGGCCAGGAACCAGCGCGGGTTTTTGCGCAGCGCCGCACCCCGCAAGGGGTCCGCCGAGAGACCCATTTCGGCCGTAAGAGCAGGTCCCGCAAGGGGGATACTTAAGACGCCGTTCGCCAAGCCAGGGTCCGTCCAAACTGCCCAGAAAGGACAGCTAAAAACAGCATGCGTTCACAAGGGTGAATTATACCGAATCGACCCCCTCTTTGCGAGCCGTCCCGGCCATTTTTCGTGGCTGGGCTCGTGTTTGCAAATCCTTGTAAATTTTGGTGATACGGCGAGCCGCCTCGGCCAGCTCCGGTGCCGTGGTGCCCCGGCCCAGACTGAACCTCAAGGAGGCCTGGAGAAGGGCCTGCGGCAGCCCCATGGCCACCAGCGCCGGCGACGGCTCCGGCGAGCCGCTGGCACAGGCGGAGCCGTAGGAACAGGCCACGCCGGCCAGGTCGAGAGCCATCAAAAGGGCTTGCCCATCGACCCCCGGGAAGGCGACGTTCGACGTGTGCGGCAGCCGGTCGGCCCCGGCGCCGTTGACGACCAACCGCGGGCACTCGTCGAGCAGCATCGACTCGAAGCGATCGCGCAGCGCTTGTACCCGCTCGCTCGACTCCGGCCAATCGCCGTGGCAACACTCCAAGGCGCGTTGCATGCCGACGGCCAGCGCCACCGGCTCGGTGCCGGGCCGCAGGCCTTGCTGCTGAAATCCTCCGGCCATCTGCGGCTCCAACTCGACGCCGCGGCGAACCAGCAGCACGCCGACGCCGACGGGTCCATGGAACTTGTGCGCGCTGGCACTCATGGCGGCCGCACCCAGGCCGCGGAAGTCGACCTTCAGCTTGCCCACCACCTGCACGGCGTCGGTGTGCAGCGGCACGCCGGCCGCGTTGCAGATCTCCGCCAGCCGCAGCACGGGCTGCAATACGCCGGTTTCGTTGTTGCCGAGCATGACGCTGACCAGCCGCGTGTCGGGCCGCAGCAGTGCCGGCAGCTCCTCGGCGCACACCACGCCGTGGGCATTGCAGGGCAGCCGATCGACCCGCCAGCCGCGCTGTTCGAGGCAGTGGGCGGGAGCGGCCACGGAAGGATGCTCGATGGCCGACACGACGGCGTGTGCCGGCCGGCCCGTGGCCAGTCCCAAGACCGCCAGGTTATTGGCCTCGGTGCCGCCGCTGGTAAAGATCAAGCGATCGGCATGGTGGGAGGCGAGATCGGCGCCCAGCATGCGGGCGATCGCTTCGCGCGCGTCTTCGAGGGCCTGGCGTGCCCGCCTGCCCGCGGCATGCTGGCTGGCCGGATTGCCATAGCGGGCTCGCAGGCACTGGTGGATTGCGCCGGCCACTTCCGGCAGCAGGGGCGTGGTGGCGTTGTGATCGAGGTAGATGGAGTCCATGAGTTGCTATTATAAGAGTGGGGGGCGGAAAGGAAGGTGGAAGGCAGAAGG
>JBBDNX010000300.1:0-5039 GCA_040877345.1 Pirellulales bacterium | reverse complement strand
CCTGCAAGCGCGACACCGCCCCCTGCATCGGCCTGGCCGCCATCCGCATCAGCCGCATCGACCCCGATGCCACCATGCTGGTCATGCCGTCCGACCACGTGATCGCGCCGCAGGCCATGTTCCAGGACGCGATCCGGTTTGCCGCGGCCCTGGTCGACGAGCGGCCCGCCCGGATCGTCACCTTTGGCGTGCGGCCCAGCTACCCCGCCGAGAGTTTCGGCTACATCGAGCGGGGAGCCGCTTGCGAGACCGCCGTCGCGGCTTCCCCGGGCCGCCCCGCCGCCTACCAGGTCCGCCAGTTCCGCGAAAAGCCGAAGGCCGACGTGGCCCGCCAATACCTCGAAGCGGGCAACTTCTACTGGAACGCCGGCATTTTCGCCTGGAAGGCGGCCACGATTCTCTCGGCCCTTGCCGAACACCAACCGGCCATGTTCGGCCACTTGGAGCGGATCGCCGAGGCCCACGGTTCACCCCGCTACCAGGAGGTGCTCGAGCACGAGTTTGCCGCGATCCACAGCGTTTCCATCGACTACGCGGTGATGGAACATGCCCAGGAGGTCGTGGTCGTCGAGGCACCTTTCGAGTGGGACGACGTGGGAAGCTGGCAGGCGCTGGCCCGGCTGGAGGGCTCCGACGGCGACGGCAACACTATCGCGGGCCGCCACGTCGGGCTCAAGACCAGCGGCACGATCGTCCGCGGCACGCCGGACCACTTGATCGTGACGCTGGGGATCAACGACTGCATCGTGGTCCACACGCCCGACGCCACGCTGGTGGCCAACAAGCACGACGAGGAAGCGATCCGGCGGATCGTGCAGTTGATCCAGGAGCACGGCTGGCAAGAATACCTGTAGTGCAAGCTTCCGATCCTGACAACCTGGTGAAAGTGCCCGGCCGGCTGGCGGGAATCGACTACGGAACGGTGCGGATCGGCATCGCCGTGAGCGATGCCCGGCAGACGCTGGCCAGCCCATACGAAAACTATCTGCGCCGAGATCGCCAGGCCGACGCCCAGCGATTCCGGCGGCTGGTCGCTGAAGAAGGCATCGAGCGGTTTGTCGTGGGGCTGCCGGTCCACAACGACGGCAGCGAAAGCTCCAAATCGCTCGAAGCGCGGACGTTCGGCCAGTGGCTGGCGGAAGTGACCGGCCGGCCGGTGGAGTTCTTCGACGAGCGGTTCACGACCAGCGAGGCCGAGCAATACTTGGGCGACGCGGGGCTTACCAAAAAACGCCGCCGGGCCCGGCTCGACATGCTGGCCGCTCAAATCATGCTGTCGGCTTACATGGAGTCCAAACACCGGGGACAGACGCAACCCGGTAGACTGGACGATTAGAACCGGCATTCCTTAAGGATTAAGAAGAATCCAGAATGGCAAAGCTCGTATTTGGCTGCGGATATCTGGGCTCGCGCGTGGCCAGTGCCTGGCGCGCCGCCGGCCACGATGTCTACGTCGTGACGCGCAGCAGCCGGCGGGCCGACGAGCTGGCCGGCGAAGGGTATCGCCCGCTGCTGGCCGACGTGACCCTGCCGGACGATTTTCCCCAGTGGCCGCCCGCCGAGACCGTGCTCTACGCCGTCGGTTACGACCGCAAAACGGCGAACTCCATCGAGCAAATCTACGTCGGCGGGCTGGCCAACGTGCTCGACTCGCTCCCGGCCGGCGCCGCACCAGCAAACGGAATGAATTCCGTTCTACAAGGGCGGTTCATCTACATCAGTTCCACCGGCGTCTACGGCGATAGCCGAGGCGCCTTGGTCAACGAAGACACCCCTTGCAACCCCGAACGAGCGGGCGGCAAGGCTTGCCTGGCGGCCGAACAACTGCTCTTGGCCGGGCCGTTGGCCCGCCGCGCCGTGATCTTGCGAATGGCAGGCATTTACGGCCCAGGCCGCCTTCCCAACCTCAAGAGCTTGTTGGCCGGCGATCCGCTTGCGGCGGCCGGCGAGGCGCACCTGAACCTGATCCACGTCGACGATGCCGTCGCGGCCGTGCTGGCCGCCGAGCGGGTTGAAGTGCGGCTGCCCCGGACCTACCTGGTTTCGGACGGTGCCCCCGGTCTGCGCCGCGACTTCTATGCCCAGTGCGCCCGGCTGGTCGGCGCGCCGCCGCCCCGTTTCGAGGCACCAGCGGCCCCACAGTTGTCGCGCGGGGGTGCGGCCGACAAACGCATCAGCAACGCGCGGATGATGGCCGAGCTGGGCGTGGTGCCGCGGTACGGCTCCTACCGCGAGGGTTTGGCCCAAATCGCATCTGGGGCGTGGTAGAACGGAATGCATTCCGTTCAGGCCCGTCCGTACAACGAATTCATTCGGTTTACGTACCTGCAATCGGGTTGATCATCACCTCTCAACGAGCACTGCTTCTTCCGCCTTCGGCGGACCGGCCACGCCGGCAGCCTCCAAGCAGTGGCACCCGGCCGGCAGCCTCCAAGCAGTGGCACCCGGCCGGCAGCCTCCAAGCAGTGGCACGGGCAAGCAGCCGGGAAATCTCACCTTGGGCCCTTCTGCCCCCTTCTGCCTTCTTCCTTCTTCCTTCTGCCCCCTCCCCCCTGGTTCTTGTCGCAAAGTTTTGAAGGCCCTAAAATCTGGCTGTAGAACGGAATTCATTCCGTTTGGCTGTCGTAGAACGAATTCATTCCGTTTGCTTCAACCGGAAGGAACTGCATCATGCTCGAGCGGAAGCCCGTCTTCCCTCACGTCATCGAAGTGAACTACCAGGCCGGCGAGCGGCTGGGCTGCAACGTCTACCTCGTCTTCGACGGGCCCGAGTGGCTGCTGATCGACATCGGCTACGACGAGACGGTCGACGAGATCGTCGAAATGATCCGGCAGCTCGACTTTCCGCTTTCCAACTGCAAAACCGTGGTCGCCACCCACGCCGACGTCGACCACGTCCAGGGCCTCGCCAAGCTCAAGCAGTTGCTCAAAACGACCGTCACGGGCCACCGCCTGGCGGCCGAGCCGCTGGCCTCCGGCGACCGGATCAAGACCTTCGCCGAGGTGGCCGCCCAGAACATTCACCTGGAGATGCCGCCGGTCAAGATCGACGCCTTCGTCGACGACGGCGATACGCTCCAAGTGGGCAACCTGCGGCTCGAGGTCTGGCACACGCCGGGCCACACCGACAGCCAGCTCTCGTTCCGCCTCGGCAAGCTGCTGTTCAGCGGCGACAACATCTATCGCGATGGTTGCGTGGGTGCCATCGACGCCCACCACGGCAGCGACATTCGGTCCTTCGTCAAGAGTCTGCGGCGGATCAGGGCCAGCGACGTCGAGTGGCTCCTGCCCAGCCACGGGCCGATCTTTCGAAAGGACAACGCGCTGATGGACCGCACGATCACCCGTCTGGAGAGCTATCTGCACATGGCCGACTTCGGAACCTGCGCCATCGACTGGCCCCTGATGGACGAGTGGGACCGCGAGCTGGCCGAAGGCCGGTTGCCCGACGCCCCGTAGTAGAACGGAATTTATTCCGTTTATTGTCGTAGAACGGAATTCATTCCGTTTCCCCCGTCGACCCCCATTCATTCCGATCCCGACGAAACGGAATGGAATTTCCCTTCTACTTGCACTCATCCTGACGCCTGTGCGGGATATTCGCTCAACGCGGCGCGGCCGCGGTGCCGATTCTGTAGATACCGACCTCGAACGGCTTGCCCGACCGGTGCCACCGCACCAACCGCAAGCCCGTGCGAAACGAGGCCTTTGCCACTCCAAAGGGGGGAATCCATGATCCGCCGGACCATGCTGGCCCTGTTGTGCGCCGCGGGCTTGTGGGCCGCCGTGCCGGCGGCCGAGGCCCAAGCCCAGCAAGCCTTTGCGCGTCAGTGGGGACACAGCTACAACACGCAAGACTGGCAGCGTTTCTATCACTACCCGTACGTCTTCTATCCCCAGAACTTCTGGAGCTCCGACTACTACCGCAGCTCGGAGAGCCTCTACTACCGCTATCCGCCCGAAATGCGGATCCCGGTCTATAACCGCAAGTGGCATAACTACTACCCGCAAAGCCGCCGGTATCATTACGGCCACCATTTCATCCTCGACACCTTCTAGTCCTCAGCCACGTTGGACCGGGGGCAGATCCGCCGGTGTTTCGGCCGCCTTGCTGCTCGAAGAACGACCAAAAAAAGTGCGGCGACCCGGGTCACTGCCCGGCTCGCCGCTTTTTCTTGCGCCCGCTCTCGCCGGTTTGAGCACGTTGCGGCGGGTTGACAAAAACACGGCCAACTGGTTTCTTTTGTGGAAGATGCGTTGACTGAGGTGACTTTGTCGATTGCTGGGTAGTTTGAGTCCCCGTTCGGGTGGCCCGAGATTTGCCTTCCGGGGGGATTGGAACGTTGTCCGGGCCACGGAGGTGCCTACCGAAACAACCGCTTCACGGCGACGGCCGACTGTCGCCCGGTCCCCGCCTCCCGGCCCTTGCCATGCGAGCCAAACTGTTAGGCAAAACGCTCAACAGCCGCGAGCTGAACTCCAGGATCCGGCCGCTGCGGTTCCTGGACAACCACACCAACCTCTTCTACCTGGCCGCCGATTATCTCACCCTGGCGGTCATCCTGACCGCGGCCATCAGCTTTTGCCACCTCCGGCCCCAGTGGGGCCTCTCCTGGCTCTGGAACGTGCCGGTGGTAATCGTCACGGTGCTCCTGGTCGGCGCGGTCCAACACCGCTTCGCCGGCCTGGCGCACGAAGGGGCCCATTACATCCTGCTCAAGAATCGCTTCTTCAACGAGCTGGTGTCCGACCTGTTCTGCATGTTTCCGCTCTTCTCCACCACGGCCCAGTACCGGCAGATCCACCTGGGACACCACGAGTACACCAACGACTGGCAGCGCGACCCCGAGCTGTTGAACCTCGGCCAGACGCGGATGATGGACCGCTTTCCCATGACGCGCGGCCAGTTCGTCACCCAATTCTTCGCCCGCATCTTTTGGCCTCCCACGCTGTTGCGCTACATGTGGGACAACATCTACGTCACCACGCTGGGCAACGGCGTCCATCCCTACCTGAAGAAGTCGGCCGGCAAGCCACGC
>JBBDNX010000299.1:0-5041 GCA_040877345.1 Pirellulales bacterium | reverse complement strand
TCCCGCAGCCGGGAGCGGGGGTATTTCAGGCCCGAATCCGTGCGGCTGCTGGTGGACGCCCATCAAGCGGGGCGATTCGATCACAGCTATCGGCTCTGGTCGCTGCTGGTATTCGAGCTTTGGCAGCGCGAGTGGCTGGACGGCCGAGGGGGCCAGCGAGGCGAGGCCCCTTTAGCCGGCGGGCGGCAGGCGGTAAACTAAGCGCCGCTTGGCGGTACGCGTGCGGGCCCGGCCGACCTTCTCCCACGTTGGCCGTGTCTTGGGTTCCGGCCCCATTCAACTTGGAGGTTCTGGCATGGAAAGCGTTTTGGCCGTGGTCTTGGCGGGTGGCAAAGGAGCGCGGCTGGAGCCTCTCACGCGCGACCGGGCCAAGCCGGCGGTGCCCTTCGGCGGCGCCTACCGGATCATCGACTTCACGCTTTCCAACTGCCTCAACAGCGGGCTCAGAAAGATGCTGGTGCTCACCCAGTATAAGGCGATCAGCCTGGACCGCCACATCAACATCGCCTGGCGCCGGTATTTGTGCCGCGAATTGGGCGAATTCGTCGACGTGGTGCCACCCCAACAGCGGATCGATGAGCACTGGTACAAGGGCACGGCCGACGCGGTCTACCAGAACATCTACACGCTGGAAAAAGAACATCCCGAGTACGTGGTGATCCTGGCCGGCGACCACATCTACAAGATGGACTACCTGAAGCTGGTCGAGGCCCACAAGGCCAAGGGAGCCGACGTGACGGTAGGCGCCTTGCGGGTGCCGGTCGAGGAGGCGGTCCACTTTGGGGTGATCCAGACCGAGGCGGACGGCCGGATCGCCGGCTTCCAGGAAAAGCCCGCCTCCGGCGCCAAGACCATCCCCGGCGACCACAAGCACATCCTGGCCTCGATGGGCATTTACGTATTTCCATCCCGCTTCCTGTTCGAGCAGCTTTGCCAGGATGCCACCCGCAAGCACAGCGCGCACGACTTCGGCCGCGACATCATCCCTTCGCTGATCGACACCCACCGGGTTTTCGTATTCCCCTTCAGAGACGAGAACCGCAAGACCGACGCCTACTGGCGCGACGTGGGCACGTTGGACGCCTACTACGAGGCGAACATGGACCTGGTCTCGGTCGATCCGCAACTCAACATGTATGACGATCGCTGGCCCATCCGCACGTACCACCCCACGTTTGCCCCGCCGAAGTTCGTGTTTGCCGAGGCCGGGCCCAACGCCCGCCGTGGGCAGGCCCTCGACAGCATCGTCTGCCTGGGTTCGATCGTGAGCGGCGGCTCGGTCGAGCGGTCGATCCTGGGACCCAATACCCGGATCAACAGCTTTGCGCAGGTCACCGAATCGATTCTGTTCGAAGGGGTCGATATCGGCCGGCACGCCAAGGTCCGCCGGGCCATTATCGACAAGGGGGTTCACATCCCGCCGGGGACCGAAATCGGCTACGACCACGACCATGACCTGGCCCGCGGCTTCACCGTCAGCGAAGGGGGGGTGGTGGTCATCGCCAAGGCCTACGGCGTGGAGCACTTCATGGAAGTCGAGCAGGTCCATTCCTAGAAGAGCAAGCTGGTGATCGGCGCACGCGAGCAGCCGCATCCACGCTGGAGAGCCGTCCTGATGCGCAACAAAAAGCCCCCGGAAAGAACGGGTCCCAGGGGGGCAGAGGACGCCGTCCGTTTCCGGGAGCGATTGGACACTGTCGGCCGACAGGTCAAACGCCACGGGAGCTGGCCGCCGGCCTCGATCGGGAGGCTCACTACCGCTGCCAAACGTTCGTCCCTGTCCGCCGCCTCACACTGTATTCGAAGCGTGCCGCCCGCATCCTTGCTGGCGGCCTCGCGCTTCGCGGTCCGCGGGCATGCTTGCGCCGGCCCCTGTGCGGACCCATCCACGTGGTTCCGGATTGTTTCCTCAATGCGACGCCTGCCGCGGAAGCGGCGGCCCAATGTGCTTGTGAGGCGGGGAGAATATGGAAATCGGCCTGAGCGGTCAAGGTCGCTTCAGCCGCTTTTTTTCCTGAATCAGTGGCGCCGGCAAACGGGCTTTTTCGGCTCCCGCCACGCGTAAAAACCGGGAAGAAACATGTTTCGCAACGGGTTGATTGAAGGCGTGGTGTTCAAAACGCTCGATCGCTATTGCGACGCGCGCGGCTGGTTGATCGAGTTGTTCCGCGAGGACGAGATGGCCGCCGCCGACCGGCCCAGGATGAGCTACGTGAGCGAGACGCTGCCGGGTGTGGCTCGCGGCCCGCACGAGCACGTCGAGCAGTCGGACTACTTCGCCTTCACCGGGCCGGGCGATTTCAAGCTGTACCTCTGGGACGCCCGTACCGCCTCGCCCACGTGCAGATGCCGCCATGTGGCCTCCGTCGGGGAATCGAACCGCCAGGCCGTTTTGATTCCGCCCGGCGTGGTGCACGCGTACAAGAATGTCAGCGATCGGCCGGGATGGGTGATCAACTGCCCGAACCGCCTCTATCGGGGTGAAGCCAAGCGGGAGGCGGTCGACGAGATCCGTCACGAAGACGTGGAGGATAGCCCTTATGTACTCGATTGAGAGGATGTATCGTTTTGATACATGTGTACAAAAACGCTACATCTTTTCTGCAACGGGCGAGACGGGAGCCCTGGCATTAGCGCCAGGCTCCCGACCCGTCCATGTTTGGTTGGATCAACCACTCGCTTGCCATCGCCAGGAAGCCGGCTTCCCTTGTTCCGAAAGTAGCCGTAATTTCTTTCATTCCCAGCCTTTAGACCCAACCGAGCGTTGCAGTGCCTCTTCTTCTCGCCGGCCCCGGACTGATCGCTCCCGGCTGTCGCCAGCCGTGATTTTGCCGCCCCTAGAGCTAATGCCCTCCTCTGGGCGCTGCCAACGATACGCAAAGGCCGTGCCACCACCAATGGCAGAAGGCAGAAGGCAGAAGGCAGAAGGAGGAAGGAGGAAGGGGGAATGGGACGGACACCGAGAGCGGACAGAGGCAACTGAGAATCGGCCTGCCGATAGCCGGATTCGCCAGAGAATTCGGGTCGCCATCATGCTCCGCGTGATGAGCTGCCTCACGCGGAGAGCTACTTTGGTGCGACAGCACGTGGAGCGTGAGGGAGCGCAGGAGCCAGAGGTCAGAAGGCAGGGCTCCGGGCGGCCTCAGGCGATTTCTTTGAACTGAATGTCGTACAACCGCGCGTACAGCTCGCAGCGCCGGATCAATTCTTCGTGCGCGCCGACATCCAAAATCCGGCCCAGTTGCATCACCACGATTCGGTCGGCCAAGGCGAGCGTGGCCATGCGGTGGGTGATCAGCACCGTGGTACGGTGCCGGATGAACTGCTCCAGCACTTGCTGGATGACCTGCTCACTTTCGAGGTCCACCTGGCTGGTCGCCTCGTCGAGGATCAGCAGGGCCGGGTCGCGGAGGATGGCCCTGGCCAGCGCGATGCGCTGCCGCTGTCCGCCCGACAGCAGGCTGCCGCGAGCGCCGACCACCGTGTCGTAGCCATGTTCCAGGCGTTCCAGGATAAAGCGATGCGCGTGGGCCTGCTGAGCGGCCCGCACCACCTGGTCGCTGCTGGCATGCGGCGAGCCGTAGCGGATGTTGTTGTAAACCGTGTCGTCGAAGAGCAGCGTTTCCTGCGTGACCAGGCCGATCTGGCTGCGCAGGTCGCGGAGCCGCACGCCGCGCAGGTCGAGGCCGTCGATCAGGACCGCGCCGGCGATCGGATCGAAGAACCTGGGAATCAGGTTGGCCAGCGTGCTTTTTCCGCACCCGTTGGGTCCCACGACGGCGATCGTTTCGCCGAAGCGGATCCGCAGGTTCACGTCGTGGAGCACTTTTTGTGCTGGGTGGTAATGGAAATGGACGCGATCGAAGACCAGTTCCCGCCTGTGCCGGGGCAGCGGCAGCGCCTGGGGTGGATCGACGATGGCCGGCGAGCGGTCGATGAGCTGGAAAATTCGATCGCTGGCGGCCGCCGCCCGCTGCACGCGGCTGAACACCTCGGACAGCTTGCGAGCCGGGTCGCTCACGCCGGCCAGCATCCCGTAAAAAACCACCAGGGCGTTGAAACTGAGCGGCTGCGAGCACATCGGGATTCCCAGCAGGTGCGTCTCCTTGTTCAGCACCAGGTAGGCCCCGGCCAACAAGGCCATGCAGATCGTGGCGATGCCCATGATTTCGGTCATCGGCCGGGTGAGCGAGTCGTAGCGGGCGATCCGCAGCGCCTTGACCAGGAACTTCTTGCTCACCTGATGGAACCGCCAGCGCTCGCTGCGCTCCATGGTGAAGGCCTTGACCGCCTTGATGCCCTGGAACGTCTCCTCCAGGATGCTGTAGATCTGCGACATCTCTTCCATGGCCCGGCGGTTGGCTCGTTTGAGCCGGCGGGCCAGCCAGCGGACGAGCCAAGCCGAGAGCGGCGCCAAGAGCAGCGACATGAGCAGCAGCGGCCAGCAGATCCAGGCGGCCAACACCAGGCAGGCGATCATTTTGAGCGGTTCGCGGACCAGCTTGCCGAAGAAGTCGCTGATGCCGTACGACAGGCTTTCGACGTCGTAGGTGAAGCGGCTCATCAGTTCACTGGTGCCGTCCTCGCCGAAGGTGGCCAGGTCCATCCGCAGCGTGCGGCGATAGAACTGCTTGCGAAGATTAAAAACGGTCAATTGCGCCAGGCGTCCGACCAGCACCTGGTGCAGAATGAAGAAGATGCTCTTGACGATGGTGCCGGCCAGCAGGAGTCCGACCACGACGACCAGCGTTTGGAACGGGTCGCTGGGCAGCCAAGGGTCGATCACGTACTCCAGCAGCCAGCGGCAGCTCTGGAGTTCGTGGGTTTGCACTTCCAGGTCCGATTCGAGCTCGCGCCTGCTGGCAGTCAGCTTGGACACTTGGCCGGCAGGTGCCTGGGCCAGTCGTTGGTCGATCTCGCCAATCCGGCTGGACAGCTCCTGCGACTTTCGTTCGGCTTCGCTGATGCCGTCGCTGGCCCACACGTGCAGCGAGCGGCCCTTGACGATGATCTCGACCAGCGGGTAGACCGCCCCGATGTT
>JBBDNX010000298.1:0-5047 GCA_040877345.1 Pirellulales bacterium | reverse complement strand
ACGTGGACGAGCAAGGTTTCCTGGGCCCCAACGCCGTAGCGGAGGGCAACGAGTTCGAGGGATCGAAGTTCACCGGCACCTTCACCGCGCCCCACTTCTTCGAAGCTACCAGTGCGACCATTTTTTTCGACGCTTACGACGAGTTGCTGGCCGCCGGCGGCCTCGACTTGCCGCCCGACAGCTACCAGCCACCGGCTGCTCAACCCTTGCCCGTAATGACCGCCGGGGCATTTTTATCCGTGACCCAGGTGCCGCTGCCGATTTCGATCTCCGGCACGGTGTTCGAGGACCGCAACGTCAACAACGTCCGCGAAGCAGCGGACCCGGGCCTGGCCGGCGTACAGCTCACGCTCGAGCAGTTCGACGGCGGCAAATACGTGGCGACCGGGCAGACGGCCGTTACCGACGCGGCGGGCAATTACCGCTTCGAGGGGCTGCTGCCGGGGCGCTACCGCGTGGTCGAGTCGCAGCCCAGTGGGTACTTCAGCGTGGGCGCCCGGGCCGGGCAGGTCGGCGGCGGCACGCGCGGAACAACGCTCGGCCCGGACGTAATCACCGACATCGAGCTGTTGGGCGGCGAAGACAGCATCCGCAACAACTTTGCCGAGGCCTTGCCCAGTTTGATCCGGGGCCGCGTTCACGCCGACCGCGACGGCGACTGCGTGTACGATCAGGGCGAGATCCTGATCAGCGGAGTCTCGATCGAGCTTCTCGACGCCGCGGGCAGCGTGATCGCTCGCACGACGACCGACTCCCAGGGGCAGTACGAGTTCGCCAATCTCGCGCCCGGCACCTACGGCGTATTCGAGGTGCAGCCGGCCGGCTATTTCGACAGCGGCGACCACGTCGGTTCGGCGGGCGGCCGCCTGGTGGCGCCCGACTCGATTGTCGACATCGTGCTCGTGTCGGGCACGCTGGCCATTGACTACAACTTCTGCGAGCACGAGCCGGTGAGCCTGGGCGGCACGGTGTACGTCGACGACAACGACAACGGCCTGCGGGGAGCGAGCGAACCGGGGATCGCCGGCGTGACGCTGGTGCTGCTGGGCGCCAATGGCTCGCCGCTGGGTCCCACCACCACGACCGATGCCCAGGGAGCTTACCTGTTCAGCAACTTGGCCCCCGGTGTGTACGGCGTGGCCGAGATCCAGCCGGCCGGTTTGTTCGATGGCCGCGATGCGGCGGGCACGGCCGGCGGAACCGCCCAGAACCCGGGCGATCGGATCACGGGGGCCACGCTGACGCCGGGGGTGCACGGACGCGATTACAATTTCGGCGAGCTGCGGCCGGCGAGCATCCGCGGCCTGGTCCACGCCGACCGCAACGGCGACTGCGTGCCCCAGGACGACGAACCCCGGCTGGCGGGCGTCGTCGTCCAGCTCCTGGACGCACAGGGCAACGTGCTGGCGACCACCACGACAAACTCCCAGGGGCAGTATGCCTTCGAGAACCTGGTGCCGGGCACTTACGGCATCCGCGAGCTGCAGCCCGCCGGCTACCTCGACTCCGGCGACCACGTCGGTTCGGCGGGCGGCCGCCTGGTGGCGCCCGACTCGATTGTCGACATCGTGCTCGCCTCGGGCACCGCGGCCGTCGACTACAACTTCTGCGAGCTGGAGCCGGCCAGCATCGCCGGCATCGTGTTCGCCGACCGCAATGGCGACTCCCTGCACCAGCCGGGCGAACCCTTGCTGGCGGGCGTAACGATTCAACTACTCGGCCCCGC
This sequence comes from Pirellulales bacterium, assembly GCA_040877345.1. GTDB lineage: Bacteria > Planctomycetota > Planctomycetia > Pirellulales > JAICIG01 > JBBDNX01. Next base: position 3,321 of record JBBDNX010000298.1, on the reverse strand, counting down.
GGCGGGCGTGGTGGCCAGCATGGCGACCGACAGCCAGGGACGGTATGCCTTCGAGGGACTGGCTCCCGGCGTCTACGGCATCCGCGAACTGCAGCCGGCCGGCTATTTCGACGGGCCCGACCAGATCGGCTCGGCCGGAGGCACACGAGCCGCCAACGACCTGATCACGGGTATCACGTTGGGAGCCAACGTCGACGCCGTGAACTACAACTTTGTCGAGCTGGAGCCGGCCAGCATCGCCGGCATGGTGTATGCCGACACCGACGGCGACGGCCTGCTGGGTCCCGGCGAGGCGGTTCTGCCGGGTGTTGTCATCCAGCTTTTGGGGAACCAGGGGCAGGTGCTGGCCACGACCATCACGGGCCCGCTCGGACGCTACATCTTCCAGGGCTTGACGCCCGGGCGATACGGCATCCGCGAGCTGCAGCCGGCCGGCTACTTCGACGGGCCGGACCACGTCGGCTCGGCCGGAGGCATTTTGGTTGCCAACGACCTGATCACCGGCATCCAGCTTGGGGCCGCCGTCCGCGCCACCGACTACAACTTCGCCGAGATTCCGCCCGGGGCGATCTCCGGATTTGTTTTCCAGGACGGCGCGGACATCGAGCTGGAGAACGTCGAAGCAGAGCTGCCGGGCCTGGTCTCGAACTTGCCGAGCATCCGCGACGGGCAACGCAAGCCCACGGATCGGCCGATCGCCGGGGTGCGGCTGCGGCTGGCCGACGCCACGGGCGTGCTGTTGCTCGATGGCCAGGGCAACCCGATGGAAGCCGAGACGAACGCCGCCGGCTTCTACATCTTTACCGGCCTGCCTCCGGGACTCTACACCGTGCTCGAGGTGCAGCCGGCCGGCTACATCGACGGGTTGGATACGGCCGGTTCACTGGGCGGCATCGCAATCAACCCCGGGCTGATTGCCCTCAGCGATCCGAGCGGGTTCATGCTGCTCAGTCCCGCGCTATTGGCGATGGCCAACAGCGACGCCATCGCCCTGATTCCGCTGGGCGCGGGCCGGCACTCGATCGAAAACAACTTCGGCGAGATTCGCGTGGTGGAGAGGCCGAATGTGCCGTTCATCATGTTTCCGCCCGCGCCGACGCCGCCGAGCTTGCAGGTGATCGCACCCGCTCTGCGCGATCCGCTGGTTTTCAATACGCTTACGCCGATGATCGTGCCGCTGTTGACGCCGCTGTACTCCGGCGGCGGAGGCGTGGTCGGCTTCACCTGGCACTTGAGCGTCGTCGACGCCGGCCGGCCCCGCGGCGACCGCGGCATGCCGGAAGGCCGCATGCACCTGACCAGTGTCGTGTTCGATTCGGCCGCATGGCAGAAAACCCGGCTGACGGAAGGGACGTGGATCTTCGACGACCGTCCGTCCGCCGACGAGGCCATCGTGCCGCCGGGCGAAGAGCCCGCGGATGCGGTGCCGCTCGATCGCGCCCGTCGATTTGTGTTCGGCCGGCGGGGAGCCACCCCGGTGACGGGCGATTTCGACGGCGACGGCCTGAGCGAAGTCGGCGTCTTCATCGACGGCGAGTGGTTCATCGACCTCAACGGCAACGGCGTCTGGGACGAAGGCGACTTGTGGATCGGCCTCGGCTCGCAGGGCGATTTGCCGGTGACGGGCGATTGGGACGGCGACGGCAAGACCGACATCGGCGTCTTCGGCAAGGCGTGGCCCGGCGACCCGCGGGCGGTGGCGGCCGAACCGGGCTTGCCCGGTCCCCGGAACATGACGGCCGGCACGAAGAACATGCCGCCGTCTTGGATGCAGGCCACGCTGGGCTGGCGGACGATGAAACGCACCCGCGACGGAGAGCTGCGGGCCGACGTGATCGACCACGTCTTCCACTACGGCACCGCGGGCGACATCCCCGTGACGGGCGACTGGACCGGCAGCGGCGTCGACACGATCGGCGTCTTCCGCGAAGGCCGCTGGGCGTTGGACGTGGACGGCGACGGCAAGTGGACCGGGCCCGATCTTTCCTTCGAAATGGGCTCGGCGGGCGACCTGCCGATTGTGGGCGATTTCGACGGCGACGGCATCGACGAGGTGGGCGTGTATCGCGACGGCCTCTGGCGGATCGACGTCAACCACGACCGCGTGCTCGACGAGCGCGACCTGATCTTCGAGCTAGGCGGCCGCGGAGACCAGCCCGTCGTAGGCGACTTCAACGGCGACGGCATCGACCAGCCCGGCCTCTACCGGGAACTGCCCGGAAACGAGTGAGCGGTGGGGTGTGGTCAGAGGTCAGAAGTCAGAAGTCAGAGGTCAGAAGTCAGAGGTCCCGTCGAAGTCATCGTGTTCCTATTCCTCCTTCCTCTTTCACCCTCCGCCCTTCAGCTTATCGAGCTCGGCGGTCACTTCCGCAATCTCCCGCTCGATCCGGGTGACGTCGGCCGGATCGTCCATCTGCTTCTTGGCCCCGGCAAGCTGCATCCGCAGCTTCTGCAGCCGCTGGTTCAAAAGGTCGATTCGCTTTTTGGCTTTCTTATCCATGACCGGCATCCAGCGGAACCGCCGTCGCGGTCGGCTTTCCATCCTCGAGCGGCGCAGCGGCGGAAGGCAACACCGGCTCGGACAGCGGCGACTTGGTCGGGATCGCCCGCAGCACACCCGAGATGCAGACCACGATCACGGCCATCACTAGGTTCGCCGTCATCCAGAAGCGGGCGTTCTGGCGGAAGCGGTCCAGGGCCGGGCTGCGTCCCACCAGGGCGCTGGCAATGAAGAAGATCGCCAGGGCCAGGAGAAACTTCACTCCGAACAGGCCGTGGTACAGGCCGGTGTAATCGGGGTGGATGCCAGGCGAGCGCAGCTTGGTGATGAAGTTGTACAGGCCGCTCAACAACAGAAACAGAATCGCCGCCATGACGAACTTCGACCAGCGGCCGCGGACCGCCTCGTGCAGCGTCTTGCGCTGTTCGGCCGGCAGCGTGGCGACCGAGGGCATCAGCGCCAGCCGCATGAAGATCGTGCCGCCGACCGCCGTGATGGCCGCCAGCATGTGCAGCCAGCGCGAAACGAGCCCCACATAATCGAGTTCCACTGCGACCCTCCTCGTGCTGTCGGCGACCGGCGCCCTCGCCGGATCGTAGGCCCCGGCCTGCCATTTGTCCAGCCGGTCCGTAGGCACCCGCATTCATGCGGTCCGGGTTCGTAGTGACCCGCATTCATGCGGTCCCGTAGCTGAGCTCGCCAGAACTCAGGCGTTGCGAACTGTCGGCGTTCACCCGTCAGGACGGCGACCGCCGTCTTCGTCTTTTTCCGTCCGCCTTGTCTCCTTGTCTGCTGCCGAAGGTCCGCCTCTGGAGGATCCC
>JBBDNX010000297.1:0-1003 GCA_040877345.1 Pirellulales bacterium | reverse complement strand
TCCCCCCTTCCCCCCTTCAGTTCTCTCCGGCTGGCCTGCCTCTTGGCCGCGCTGATCGCCTGGCCGGCCGGGGCTGCTGAACCTGCTCAGAGCAAGGCCGGCGCTCGCGCCGAGCCGGCCCGCTCCGGCGAACAGTCCGCTCCGGCCGACTACCGTTCGCAGCACTTTCTGATCCATACCGACTTGTCGGCGTCCGAGGCGAAGGAGTTGCTCGAGCGGCTGGAGACGATGCTCTCGCTCATCAGCACCTATTGGGGCCGCCCCCCCTCGGGAGTCATCGAGTGCTATGTGGTCGACAATCTCCAGCGCTGGCCTGATGGGGCGATCCCTGAAGCGGGGCTCCCTTCGATCAAGACGGGCGCGGGCATTACCGTCACGCAAAAGCTTTCTTCCGGCGACCGGTTCGTGGCCCGCTCGGTCGTCTGCGCGGTGGCCGACCGCGGCACGCCGCAGCACGAGGCCGTCCATGCCTACTGCGGCCAGACATTCGGCCGCACCGGCCCCGTCTGGTACAGCGAGGGGATGGCCGAGATGGGCAACTACTGGCGCAAGGGCCGGTTGGACGTCCAGGTCCCCGACGTCATTGTCGAGTACTTGCGCGCGAGCTCGCCCAAGAGCCTCAACGGCATCGTCAACAACACCGAGTCGACCGGTGACTCCTGGCAGAACTATGCCTGGCGCTGGGCGCTGTGCCACCTGTTGGAACACAACCCGAACTACAAGGCCCGCTTCCGGCCCTTGGGAATCGCCTTGTTGACCGAGCGCGCCGATCTGCCGCCAAGCAAGAAGACCACGTTCGAAAAAGTCTACAGCGACGTGGCCGACGAAATCTCCTTTGAGTACCTATTCTTTCTCCAGCACGTTGCCAACGGCTACCGGGCCGACCTGTGCAGTTGGGACTGGAAGCGCAAGTTCCTGGGCCTCACCGGCAGGGCCACGCTCGCCGCCCGCATCCAGGCCGACCGCGGCTGGCAGCCGTCGGGCGTGATTGTGGCCGACGGTC
>JBBDNX010000296.1:0-5051 GCA_040877345.1 Pirellulales bacterium | reverse complement strand
GGCCACGCTCGACGAGGTCGTCGAGCTGTGCCGGGTGGCCGCCCTCCACGGCGGCATCTACTCCACGCACGTCCGCAACGAGGGAACCGGCGTGTTCGACGCCGTCGAGGAAGCGATCGAGATCGGCCGCCGGGCCGGTTTACCCGTCGACATCATCCACTTGAAGATTGCCGACCAGCAATACTGGGGCCGCATGCCCCAGGTCGTGGCGCTCATCGAGTCGGCCCGCCGCGGCGGCCTCGACGTGCAGGCGAACGTGTACCCGTACACGCGCGGCAACAACAACCTGTCGAGCATCATTCCGCCCTGGGCCCATGAAGGCGGCACCGCCCAAATGCTCCAGCGGCTCGAGGACCCGGAAACCCGCAAGCGGCTCAAGCACGACATCACCCACGGCATCGACGGTTGGTACAACCACTACACGGCCGTCGGCGGCGATTGGAGCCGGATGCTCGTCAGCGCCGAGAATCGATTCAAAGGGCTGACGATGGACCGCGTGCTGGCCTTGCGCGCCCAGGGCAAGCAGCCGGCCGACCCTTTGGACGAGCTGTTCGACCTGTTGCTGGAAGAGTCGGGCTCGGTCGGCACGGTCTATGCGCACCACACCGAAGACGACATGAACCTGGCGCTGGTGCAGCCCTGGTGTTCGATCGGTTCCGACGGGTCGGCCTACGCCGTCGAGGGGCCGCTGCGGCGCGGCAACCCGCACCCCCGCAACTTCGGCACGTTTCCACGCGTGCTGGGCGAATATGTCCGCGACCGGAAGCTGCTGCGTCTGGAAGACGCCGTGCGCAAGATAACCTCGCTCAACGCGGCCAAGCTGGGCCTTGCCGACCGCGGCCTGTTGCGCCCCGGCATGGCGGCCGACCTGGCAATCTTCGACGCCGAGAAAGTCAGCGACCGTTCGACGTATACCGATCCGTTTCAGTACAGCGAAGGGATCGAATGGGTCGTCGTCAACGGCACGGTCGTGCTCGACCGCGGCCGCCACACGGGCGCCCGGCCGGGAAAAGTCCTGCGGCATTGACGAACTGGCTGGAGGTTGTAGCAGAACGGGCGACAACAGGGACCCTCCCCCCGGCCGTCTCTCCTGCTCCGTCTTCCTGCCTTCTCCTCGCCTGGTCACTGTGCTACATTGGTTTCAAGGAGATCAGGCCGCATGACAATCTCATTCCAGTTGCCCGCCGCCATCGAGATGCACTTGCGGCAGGAGGTGGCTGATCTCGATGCGGCGGCCAAGGAAGCGGCCCTCGTCGAGCTTTATCGCCAGCACAAGCTCTCCCATCATCAACTTGCCACGGCCTTAGGGCTGGACCGGTTCGAGACCGAAGCGCTGCTTAAGCTACACCACGTCACGGAAGACCTTGTGACGCCCGCGGAATTCAGCCAACAATTGGCGGGACTCCGTAAACTTCTCGGCGAATGATCGTCGTCTCCGACACTACTCCCCTGAATTACTTTGTGCTGATCGGGCAGCAACATACTCTGCCCGACTTGTTCGGTCGCGTTGTGACATGTCCGGCCGTCATTGTAGAACTAACCCGTCCGAAAACGCCACCCGCGGTGAAGACCTGGGCAAGCGCTCCGCCAGCGTGGCTCGAAGTGAAAGCTCCCACCGCGACTCTCCGTGACAGCCGATTGGGACCAGGCGAGGCGGAGGCCATTGCCCTGGCACTTGAGTTGAATGCCGACATTTTACTCATTGACGACCGCGATGGCGTCGCAGCGGCCCAGAAGCTGGGAATCTTGATTACAGGTACGCTCGGGGTCATCGAGATGGCAGCGGAGCGCGGCTTACTTTCCCTCCCGGATGCAATCGCGGCACTCCGGCAGACAACTTTCCGCGGTCCTGAGGAACTCATCAACGAGCTATTGCGGCATGACCAAGAAAGGCGATCCAAACGCAAACGCCGAAAGCGTCGCGACTCAGAACAATAGAGCTCGTTGGTACGCGCTCGACCAGCGCCGATCTTCGGCCCTCTCGACCAGGTTTGCCCGTAATGCGTGCCATCTCAATGGCGGTGCGGCGAGACCGCAGAGGTTGCTCTAGCTGACGAATGTCTTGGCGGGTGCGATCACGGTTGTCACGTGGAATGTTATGCCCATGGAAAGAGCGACACCCACGTCCAAGATTCATTGACCGAAGCAATTTTCCGCCATGGTTTCGCCTTGCGCGCTAGTCTGGCTTCAGCTTCGACAGCGCCGACATTGCCTGCTGGGCAACGTCGATCCCGCCCAGCTTTTCGGCCAGCTTCTTGGCACCGATCAACCCCTTCAGCGACACCGAGTCGTTGATGGCGGCCGGCGACCGGGCGGCGCCCTTCCGACCGGCAGCTTTCCGGGCCCGCCGCTTCCTCAGGGCACTGCGCACGCTCACGACCTGCGACGACGATACGGTGATCCCGCGGCTCCCCAGGTGCGTCACCACCTCGCTGGGCCGGGTCTTTCTTCCCAAGGACGCAAAAGCCTGCCGGATGGCGTCGGCTTTGCCCCCTTGCTCCAGCCGCCTCTTGGGCGGCCGGCCCCGGCGACGCTGGCCGTTGATCGCTGAGCGTGCTTTCCGCTGGCGCATCCGCTTTTCGGCCGGATTGTACTTGATCTTCGCGGCCAGCGCGGCCGAGACCTTGATCCCCCGCTCCTGGAATTTGGAGATAATGTCGCCGACGCTCGCCTGGGGCTTCGCTGCCAAATAATCACGGATCAACGCGCTCTTGTTCGACTTTCCAGCGGCCTTGGACATGTTTGCTTCTCCCGGTTGTTTGTCGCCCAGAACCAATGACAGCGTAGTTGAGCCGGGAGTGAAGTGCTAGCCTTAAGGCGATTGGACCGGCACGTGCGGAAGCACCCTCGCCTCATCGTTCCTGTCCGCTACTCAGCCGCCTGCTTGCCTCAGCCGCTGCGCCAGGCGATCCAGCGTCTTGGCGTGCAGACGGCTGGCCCAGGCCTTGCTCACCCCCAACCTCCGGCCGGCCTCCTGCAACGTTACCCCCTCAAAATACGTGGCGCGGATCAGCGTCCGCGCTTCGACGGGCAGGCCGTCGATCAAGTCGTGCAGGATCTGATGCGTCTCACGCTCGATCGACGCCGCCGCCGGCGACACGGCCGACTCGTCCACCAGCTCCCGCGACTCGCACTCTTCGTCCATGCTCTGCGTCGCCAGGTAGACCACCGCCAGACCGCTCGCCATCCGCTTCAACCACTGCACCTCGTCTTCCAGGCGGCCCGGCTCGCCTGGTCCCACACCCTCCGGCTCCATCGCCAGCAGCTCATTGGCATGCTGCTCGTAACGCAGGCGCTGGTAGCGCGACCGGCTGAACCAGCTCATCTTCGACAGCCCGTCGTACATCGCCCCGCGAATCCGGTAGTAGGCGTAGGTGCTGAACTTGCCGCCGCGGCCGGGATCGAAATCGCGGGCGGCCTCGGCCAGCCCCAACTGGCCGTAGCCGACCAGGTCGTCCAGCTCGACCGACTCGGGCAGCCCCCGGTGCAGCTTGCGGGCCAGTGAACGAACCAGGCCTTGGCACCCCTCGATCAGTTCCTGCTGCGTGGCCCTAGCTTCGGTCATGGCTGGGCCTCGGACAATCGGTTCCACAGCGCCAAGAGCCGATCGTGCGAGACCTGATCCTCATATATCGTGGTGGCGACTTCCGCCGCTATCGCCCGCCGCGACTGGTCCGTGTGCAACTGCTCGAACTGGCCGCGCAGCACCGCCTCGACCATTTCGACCGCCACCGGCTCCAGGCCGAACACCCGCCCGCTATGCCGGCTGGCCACTTCGCGCAGGGCCGCCACGTCCTCAGGCGCCATTGGTTCCGAGCCTCCCAGGTTCAACAGTGTCTGTTCGACCACCTTCTCCAGCAAACTCCGATCAACGCCCTTCTCGCGCTGTCGGGTCTGGTCCTCCCCGCGCTCGCCGCCCGCCTCTCGCTTCCTGCTCCCCGCCCCTTCTCGATCGAACGCCGGTGCCATGGCTTGTATCCAATACTTCCTGTGTTGTCAGTATGCAGCGGTCCGCCCGCCGGCGCCCCTGGCGTGTTCGTCTCGCCTCGTCCCCTTGTCGCCTTGCCTTCCCCCTTCCGCCTTCTGCCTTTGTGCTTCTGCCTACTCTCCCTTCAGCTTCATCCAGACCAGCGTGGCCAACGCCGCCGTCAAGAGGCCGTTGATGGCGAACCCCACGTAAGCCATCCGCCGATAGCGGCGGTCCTCGGCCAGCGCCTCCTCCATCCACTCCAGCTCTTCCTGCTGCTCGGGGAGCTTCTCGAAGACGCTTTTGACGAACGCCTGCCGCTCCTCGTTGTCTCCGGTGGCGGCAAAATAGCAGCCCCCCACCAGCACCCAGTCAGCCCGCTGACCTTGCTCCGGGTCGTGCGCATAGCCCCCCACCAGGATGCCGTCCAGCCGCGACTGCAGCGTGCGGCGGATCTTGCACAGCATGGCGTAGAGCTTGGTGTTGCCCGGCTTCTCCAGGGCCTCCGGCTCGCGGAACAGCGTGTACACCCAGTCTTCGAAGGCCCCGCAGGCATGCGCTCCCAGCGCTTCGAGCTGTTCCGGCGTCGTCGGGTCCCAGACGCCGAATCCCTTGCCGAACCGCTGCGCCCTGGCCCGATCGCGGCCTACCCGCCGCACCAGCTCCTGAAAACCCGTTTCGGTCTCCAGGCCCACGACCAGCGCCGTCACGGGAAACCGCAGCTTGAACGAACGGCCCAACGTCGTCAGGTCGCTGCGGACCGCCTTTTGGACCTCGACCCCCTCGGCCGCCCCCCACTGGATCACGTGAAACGGCAGCAGCGTCATCACGCCGTTCACGGGGCAGAGCGGCTGCCGCGCCCGCCGGATCAACTTGCACAGGTATTCGAGGCGCTTCGGCTGCGATTCGACTTCATCGCGCGACAACTTGATATGCCGCTTTTCCACCGGGGCCGCCGCCACCACCGCCGGCGCCTCGCTGGGGTCCATCGTCTGGCGGATGACCATCGTTCCCCGGATGTTCGGCTGGGCCACCGACCGGGCGGCCGGCGCCGCGGGGGCCGGCGCGCCCGCCTTCATCGTCT
>JBBDNX010000295.1:0-5057 GCA_040877345.1 Pirellulales bacterium | reverse complement strand
GTGCCGCTCGCTGTCCTCGTTGCAGCGCACGAAGCCGTTGACCACCTCGGCTCGCGTGATGGCGCGGAAGTCCAAGGCGTCGATCCAGAACTTGAAGCCCGCCGGCTCCGGCTCGCGGCGCAGCAACCGTTGGTAGAGCTGCGTGGTCCAGCCGGCGTTGGTGCCGCCCGACTTCTGGAAAAACTCGTCCGAGGCGACCAGTCCCACCAGCACGTTCTCCGATCCCCCCTCGCGCTGCCAGACGCCGCGCCAGAACGCCAGCCCGGCATCGTCCGCCTCGCGCGACAAGAAGTCGCGGTACCATTGGCGGATGATCGGGTTGATCCGCTCGTCGCTCTCAAAAATCCCCTCGGCAATCCGACCCACGCCTTCGCCGGCCTCCAAGCGACTGATCCAGAACAGCAGCCCCGCTTCACCCGGCGACCGACCCAGGACCTGGCGGTACAGCCGCTCCACCAGGCAGGCCTCGTGCGACTGCAAGCTGACTCTCGCCACGTTGCTCTGCCCCGATTCGTCGGTCGCCACGTAAGTGAACGAGTCGATTCCCCTGAAGCTTGCTCCCTTGGTATACGTGAACGACCCGTCAGCGTTGAGCACCACCGTGCCATGCGCCGGCGGATCGACCAGCACGGCCGACAGACCTTCGCCATCCACGTCCGAGTCGTTGGCCAGCACACCGTCGGCCGCCGAGGCGGCGCTCGACGCCGCGGTGCTCAGGCGGTACACGTCGGGCCGGGCGACCGGCAGGGCATTCACCCGCACGCTGAACTGATCATCGACAAAGGCGCCGGCCCGGTCCGTGGCACGGACCGTGATGTTCGCCACGCCGAAGCTGGCGGGCAGAAAATCGAGCGTCAGATCGGTGCCCGACAGCAGGGCCGCCAGCACCGCCGGGTTGTCGTTGGCGACCAGCGACAGTACCAGTTCGTCTTCGTTGATGTCGATGTCAATGTCGTCGAACACGCCGGCCAGGTCGAGAAGCGCATCGGGAGCATCCTGGTTGAAGAACTGATCGGCAATCGGCGCCGCCACGAAGGGGGGCGAGTTCTCGTCGTCGTCCAGGATCGTGCCGATGCCCTCGCCGTCCTCGATGATCGCCGGAGTGTTGAGCAGGATCGAAGCCTGGTCGCCGTCGCGGTTGGCCACGGCCAGGTCCATCCTGCCATCACGGTTGAAGTCGCCGGTTGTCAACGCAATCGGACCCGCGCCGCCGTCGAACGTCTCCTGCGCGGTGAAGAAGGCCGTGGAGCTCGCGGAAGGCGTCTGGTTGAACAACACCGACACCGTGTCGTCGTTCAAGTTGGCGGCCGCCAGGTCCAGCAGGCCGTCTCCGTCCAGGTCGATCAGCGCCACGGACGTGGGGCCATCGCCGGCGCCGAAATCCTGATGCTCCAAGAAGTCAATTCCGCCGCCTCCCGGTATGCTCGTCTGATTCAGCAGCACGGAGATGGCATCCCCGTCCGCGGCGGCCACCGCTAGATCGGGTCGGCCGTCGCCGTTGATGTCGCCGATGGCGATCACCACCGGCCCGGCCGCCGTCCCGAATCGGGTCCCTTCGCTAAAACTAGAGTCAAACGACCCCGATTCGGTAAAGTTGGTGTAGACCAAAACGGCGTCGTCGTCCGGGCTGGCGACGGCCAGGTCGGCCAATCCATCGCCGTTCACGTCGCCGGCCGCCACGAAAACCGGATCGGCGCTGGAATCGACAAACTGCCGCCCCGCGAAACTTACCACCGGGCCGGCGGCTGGCGTATCGTTGAGCAACACCTCAACGCTTCTTCCGTCCCCGTCGAATATCACGGCCAGGTCGTTACGGTCATCACTGTTGAAATCGCCCACGGCCAGCGCAATGGGTGGCGACTCCTGCAGGAAATCCTGCCGCGTGAAGCTGGCCGTGCCGCCGCCGGCGAGCGTGGTATTCACCAGTACCGTGATTCCCTCATCCTCGGAACTGGCGATGGCCAGGTCCACCAGTCCGTCGCCATTGAAGTCGCCGGCCACCAGCGAAAGCGGGCCGCTCAGCGTATCAAAATCCTGCCGGTCGGCCAGCACCGGCGTGCCGGCGCCGTCCTCGGTGTTGTTCAACAAGACGGAAACCGTCCCCGACAAAAAGTTCGCCACGGCCACGTCCAGCCGGCCGTCGGAGTTGAAGTCGCCCACGGCCACGCTTTGCGGCGAAGCGCCGCTGGCAAAGCCCGTCCGCAGAAAAGTGGGCGTCGCCGGGCCCGTCACTGAGGCGATCCCGGTGAGGCGAACGAAGAACCGCTCGTCCGCTTCGTCGAGCTGGTCGCCGAGCACTTGAACACTGATCACCGCGCTGTCGATATCCGAGGGAAGCTCAACGGTACCTGTCTGGCTCGTGTAGTCGCTGCCGGCAAGAGCCGTATCGTCCGCGGTCGTGAAATTGACCACGATGTCCGGCCTGGAGTCGCCGGTTCGGGTGACGGTAAAGTCCATCGTCACCACGCCCGCGTCCCCCTCGACCACCGAGGCGTCGCTGATGCTGATGGCCGCCACCGCCAGCAAGTGCCGCGGCTCCAGGCTTTCCAGGTTGAGCAGGCATCGGGTCTTCGCTGCTTTGCAGCGGACATTCTTCGATCGCAGGCGGTTGAGGCGTCGCTGGTGTGAATCAAACATGGATGCTTTCTTTTCCAAGCTGACAGGATGGGAGCGTCGGAGCGGCCCTGTCCGATGGGGCGGCTCATGAGCGTGGTGTTGGGCGCCGGCGGCGCAACCGCCCCGGAGCCCAAATCGCCACCGGCCAGGCGGAAGGCCGGAATGACTATAATTACCGGCCCCAGCGCCCACAACTAGCCGGTCCGCCGCCAGCCTGGGTAATCCGCAGCGGCTGGCAGTTTGAGGCCGATTACAGCGGCGGATCCGGTTTTTCCAGCCCCTTATTTGGGGCGCGGCCACCGCGGCGGGACGCCTCGCCGGCTTCCAGCAACGGCCCGTTCAGGCAACGCTGACGCCGGGAAAAGCACGCGTGGTCAGGACGCCTCGCCGCCCTCTTGTTCGGTTTGCCCTGTCCCGGCCGAACGATTCAGCCATTTACGATGTTCGACGTTTCGAATATAGTGTGGGCCTTTTCGGGGCGCAAGGGGTCGACCGATGGTCACCGTAAACCCCGCCTATTACGCCATTTGCAACGATGTTCTTTGGTGCGACTGAAATGATGAAGGAAACAAGCAGTGCAATGGACGGTACGGGAAGTGAGCAAGTGCCTGAACGTGTCGGAGTCGACCGTGACTCGGTGGGTCCGGCAACGAGGTCTTCCTGCCCGACACGTTGCAGGCCAGCACCGCTTCAACAGAGTCGAGGTGCTGGAGTGGGCGACGGCCAACCAAATCAAGGTCTCGCTGGAGGTGTTCAACCATCTGGAGCCAGATGAGGAGCCGATTCCAACTCTAGCCGGCGCCCTCGCGGAAGGCGGCATCGTTCACCAGCTTCCTGACACGAATAAGGAACAGGCGTTGCGCGCGTTGGTGCAGATACTGCCCTTGCCCGACGGCGTGGACCGCGAGCTGCTCCTGCATCTCTTCCTCGCGCGGGAAGCTTCGGCTTCAACCGCTTTGGGCGATGGCATTGCCATCCCGCACGTGCGGAACCCCATCGTGCTTCAAGTGGCCAGCCCGATGATCACGCTGGCCTTTCTGGCGCAGCCGGTCGATTTCGGCGCTCTCGACGGCAAGCCGGTTCACATCCTCTTCTCGATCATCAGCCCGACAACGCGGAGTCACTTGCAGTTGCTGTCGCGGCTGTCCTTCGCCCTGCACGACGGCAAGTTCCGCAAGACGCTGATTCGCCACGCTCCTGGCGAGGAGATCCTGCGGGAGGTTGGCCGGGTCGAGTCGGGTTTGACTGGATCGGACGGCCAGATCGGGAAGGCGGCGCCTTAAGATGGAAGCCGTCCTGACGGGGATCCTTGTCTGGATTCTAGGCGGTTTGGCGGCCCTTATCCTTTCACGCTTTCCCCGATTGGCGAGCACCGTGGGCGCCTCGGCCGCAGTCGTCGGCGCACTGATTGCTTTGACGCCGACGCTCCGGGTCTTGCTCGATGGCGGGCGCGAATCTCAGGTCCTGCCCTGGGACGCTGTACATGGGCGGTTCCATCTGGAACTGGATCCTCTGGGAGCGGCCTTTCTTCTGCCGATCCTGGGCCTCTCCGTCATTTCCGCCGTCTATGGCGCCAAGTACCTGATGGCCTATCGTCACAAGAAGTCGCTGGGGGCGCCCTGGTTTTTCTTCAACACGTTCATCGCCGGGATGACGCTGGTCGTTATCGCCCGGACGGTGCTGCTCTTCGTCGTCGCCTGGGAGGTCATGTCGCTGACGGCATTTTTTTTGATCACGTTCGAGCACGAAGATGCCGGCGTGCGTCGTGCCGGTTGGGTCTACCTGGTGGCCGCGCAGCTTGGAGTGGCCTTTCTTCTCGCGGCGTTTATGATTCTCGGCAACCATGCGCGGAGCCTGGAGTTCGCCGCGTTTACATCTGCGACAACCCTGAGTGCCACCACGGCGGGGGCCGTGTTCGTGCTGACTCTCATCGGCTTCGGCGCCAAGGCCGGCGTCGTTCCGTTCCACGTCTGGTTGCCGGAGGCGCACCCGGCCGCCCCCTCGCATGTCTCTGCGCTCATGTCCGGTGTGATGATCAAGATGGGACTGTATGGACTGCTGCGCGTACTTACCTTTCTGGGGCAACCGGCTCCCTGGTGGGGAATTACCCTGGCCGTGACGGGGATGATTACAGCCTTGGTCGGCATTTCAGTGGCACTTTACCAGCGGGACATCAAGCGCATCGTCGCCGTGGATGGTGGCGCCGATGGTCCTGCTGGCGGCCTCGTGCCTGGCAATGGCCCTAATGCCGTTCTTCGCGTTGGACTGTGTCGCCCAGGTGCTACGGCAGCTCCAGGGAAGTCATCACGCGCTGACCGGCAACGCATATCAGCAGACCCGGGAATTGCTGTTATCCGTGGGAATCTTCAGCGCCTGGTTGTTGGGTGTCATCGGAATAATGTCCGCGTTGCTGGCTGCGCTCGCACGCGCGTCAAGCAGCG
>JBBDNX010000294.1:0-5080 GCA_040877345.1 Pirellulales bacterium | reverse complement strand
TTCTCCCTCGTGGCCGGGCAACTGGCCGATGTCGTACTGGATGAAGCGGTCGACAACGTCGTCGAACTGAGGCTGCTCGATTGGCAGGCCATCCAGCGCATTTCTCGATGAGGAGAGGCTGGACATCTGGCCGCTGAGCGGCCCGAGCAGCGTTCGATTCCGTGGGGGTTCCTGACCGGTGGCCAGTCGGGCTGGGGCCACAACTTGCCGCAGGGCGCCGACCAGTTGCTCGAGTTCCTGGGCGACGGCGGCAGCCGACTCGATGCTTGCGGCCGAGCCGGGCTCGGCAGCCGTGACGGGAGCTGCCGTGTGCTGGTCGCTGGCATCCGCAGCCGACGGCGCAGTCTCCAGGACTGCCAGTTGGCCCTGCTCCACCCGCTCGTCGGCAAAACTCAGCGTGAGGATGAGGGTTTCGCTGTACTTGGCTGCACGCTGGGGGATCATCAACGACCCCAACAGCACCATCAAGAGCAGGTGCAGAACGAAGCTGCTCAGCCAACTAGGCAGCGCCCGCTGGGTATCGAGGTGCAGCCGCTCGCGGCCGCGCCGCTGCCGCATCTGCTGGGCCAGGCTGTGGCAACGTCGGGGACGGGGCAACACGCCAATTTCCGGCTTGGTCTCAGCCGGTAGCTCCGGCGGTTGGCGGGGCGACTGCGTGGCCTGCTCGACCGCCGCGGCCCCCGCAGTGGACCAGCGCCGTTTTTGGGGCAGCGGCGGCGGGGCGCCCCTGCGGCCTTTTGGCCCCGGCAACTGGACCGCTCGAGCCGTCGCTTCAATCCGGTGCGCGCTGAGATGGGGCTCGTACTGAGCTCCGGGTTCGTGTTGAGCTCTGTCGCGCATGGCACGCCTCTTTCGAATCGAGGAGTATTCCCGCCTCCACGGTCGTGCTCAACAGCGCGGCTGGAGAAGATGTCGCATGAATGAAATGAAAAGCCCTGTTCCCGCCGCTATCGGCATAAGATACGAATTTGCGGCGAAATGTCAAAGGAATTATCGGTCCACCTGGAACGGCGTTAAGCGCCCTCGGCCTTGGTGCCCAGGTACTCGCGAACCGAGACGGTCCAGCAGGCGCCGGCCAGGCCGAGGCAGGCCATCAGGGCCAGCGCCAGGACCGCAAGCGGCACCGAGTCGCCGCTGAGCACGCCGCGCAGCTCGGCCTGCACTTCCATCCCGGACGCATGTGCCACCACCGTGCGAAGATGATACGTGACCGTGAAGGTGTTCAGCACGGCGGGCACGAACGAGAGAGCAAACTCGACCATCGCATAGATCAGCCCCAGCACCATGGCCCGCGCCGGGATGAGCGCGCCCAGCAACAGGAAGATCGAGCTATAGACGACCAGGGACCCCACGACTCCCAGCCAGACCCCGCCGAGCAGCCGCGCGCCGTCGCCCGGCGAGCCGATGGCTACCCAGGAAAAGTAGAGACTTGCGGAAACCGGCACGATCAGCGTCGCCACCGTGGCCGCGTACTTGGCCACGACGATCCGCCACCTTGCCAACGGGCGAGTGAAAAGGTAGCCGAGGGTTTGCGCCTCCAGCTCGGCCCCCAGCAGCGTCGACCCGTATAAGAGGGCCAACAGCTCGCACATCACTTGCGGATACATCATGAACAGGTAGCCTGTGGAGACTTCCCTGGACGTCTCATGCTGAATGTCGCTGGCGAAGCGCAGCAGCAGCGAAACCGCCAGCGGCAGGGCCACGAACAAAAGCAGGGCCGCGGCCCTGCGGTCCGCCAGCATCTGCCGCATATGCAGCACAAACACGCTGATCATGAATCGCTCCCGACCAGGTACTTGAACACCGACTCCAGGTTGTCGTCGTCCGAGGCGACTTCGTCGATCGGCAGGCCCAGTCCGGCCACCAGCAGCGGAAGGCCGGCATAAAAAGCTTGCGGGTCGTGCGTGCGGACCGAGAGCGTTTGAAGCTTTTCGTCCAGCTCGATGCCGGTCACGGGCAGCTCGCGCAGCAGGTGATGGGCCAGCGTGGCGGCCTGTGCCGAGCGGAGCTTGATCTGGTGCGGGTGCTGGTTCATCAGCGAGCGGATCTCGTGGACGTTGCCGGAGGCGAGCAGCCGGCCGCCGTAGATCAAGAGGAAGTCGTCGGTGACGGCCTGGACCTCGTGCAGCACGTGGCTGGAGACGAGCACGCTCTTCCCCTGCGAGCCGAGCGAACGGACCAGCTCGATGATTTCGTGCCGCCCGATTGGGTCGAGCCCGGACAGCGGCTCATCGAGCACGAGGAATTCCGGATCGTGCACCAGCGCCTGGGCCAGCCTGGTGCGTTGCCGCATGCCCTTCGAGTAGCCGGCGATCCTGCGATTCATAAATTCGGCGGCGCCGACGCGGCCCAGCGCTTCGGCGGCGCGCCGCCGCGCCTCGGCGCGGCCAAACCCGCCCATCCGGGCCAGCACCGTCACGAATTCCAGCCCGGTCAGATTGTGGTAGAACGCGTCGTGCTCCGGGCAGTAGCCGACCAGGCGGAGCAGGCGGGGATTGTCCCAGGGCCGCTTGCCAAGCACCCGGATCGAGCCTTCGGTGGGTTTGAGCAGCCCCATGACCAGCTTGAGAAAAGTCGACTTGCCCGCGCCGTTTGGCCCCAGCAAGCCGTGGACTCCCGGCGGCAGGTTGAGCGTGAGGTCGTTGAGACCGAGCACCACGCCGTACAGTTTTGTGAGCGAGACGGTCTGGATCAGCAATTGCATGGCGTCAACGATCGCGGCACGGTTTCGAGTCAGACGTTCAATGGAGCGGTGACGCGTCGCCAAAGGACCGCCAGACAAATTGCACAGACGCAGGCCAGCATGGCCAGCGCCAGGCCGCTGGACTGCGGCTGGCCAAGGCCGAGCTGCACCGGATCGACTTGCAGGGCGGCCAACTGGCCGCGCACGTCGAAGATGGCCTCGACCAGGACGGTGGTCATCCGGTGCAGCGAGAAGAGCATCGGCCACCGCGCGCCATGCAGGCCTGGCGCCGAGTCGAGGATGGCGTAGAACAATCCTCCCAGGAACCAGGTGGCGATCCAGGCAAAACTGGCAAAACGCGGCTCGCCGCCGACTGCGGAGAAAGAGAGCATCAAGAGCGTGGCCGGCGTGGCGATGACCGCCGAGGCCGCCACGATCCGCAGCACCGTCCAGCCGGTATCGGGCAAGGCGGCCAGCGAAGGAGCAAAGCCGATGCTGAGCAGGTAAAGGGCCAGCGCAGGAAGCAAGGTTACCAGAAAGATGTAGGTGAGCAACACGCCGGCCTTGCCCAGCAGGTAGTCCCAGCGCGTGATTGGCTTGGAAAAGTAGAGCAAGAACGATTTGCTCCGCACATCCTGGGCAATCAAAGGCGCGCCGACGCTGGCCACGACCAGCACCATGACGATGCTCTGCGATATGCCGAGATAATAATAAAAGGCCACCGACCAGGCGGCTGGCCTCACGGCCTCGGGGTTTTCGCTCAACTGTTCGGTAAGCTGAGGGCCCAGCGGCGCCTGGAGCATCTGGTACCAGACGTTGTTTCGGCTGTCGGAGGTCTCCGTGACGCTGCCCACGGCAAAAAACAGGGGGCCGAAGTACAACAATGGCGTCCAGGCGACGTACAACATCCGCCGCAGCAAGCGGCTGTTCCAGGCCAGCCGCACGCCGACGGCGGTGATGGCCCATGCCCGCCGCAGTCTGCCGCCGATGGGCCCGTGCCACTGCCGGTAGCCGAATTCATAGATCGGCATGCTGGTTCTCGCTGATGGCCTTGAGAAAGATCGCTTCCAGGCTGTTGCGGCTGGGCAGCAGTTGCCGCACGGCGACGCCCGAGCGGGCGGCCGAACGGAAGACGCGCCCGCTCACTGCGTCGGAGGGTCCTCGCACGCGCAGCTCGCCGGGGGCCAGCTCTTCGGCCTGGCAGCCTTCGTCGGCCAGAGCCGAGACCAGCGCGGCGGCCTGGCCTTCGAACCGCACGTGGTAGCTTTGGTCCAGGGGCCGCCGCAGGTTGTCGAGCGTGTCGTAGGCCAGCAGGCGGCCGCGGCCCAGCATCAGCACCGCGTCGCAGCAGCGCTCGACGTCGCTGAGGATGTGGGTGGAGACGACCACGCTCACGCCTTTCTCCACGGCCAGGTTGCGCACGAGGGCGAGCATCTTCATGCGTCCCTGCGGATCGAGCCCACTGGTCGGTTCGTCGAGGAAGACCAGTTTGGGCGAGTGGATCAGTGCCTGGGCCAGCTTGACCTTTTGCTTCATTCCGGTGGAAAAGGTCTGGACTTCCCGGTAGCGCTCCTCGCCGATCCGCACGTAGTCGAGCACCTCGTGGGCCCGGCGCAGGGCGGCGATCGCCGGCATGCCCGCCAGCCGGCCCGCGTACGCCACCGACTCGACCGCTTTCATCCCGGCAAAGTAGCAATCGTCCTCGGGCATGTAGCCCACCAGTCGGCGAACCTGGATGCTTTGCCGCTGGACATCGTATCCCAGGACCGAGGCGCTGCCGCCGTTCAGCCGCACCAGCCCCAACAGCAGCTTGATCAGCGTGCTCTTGCCAGCTCCGTTGGGACCCAGAAGGCCCACCGCCCCCGGCCGCACTTCGACCGAAATATCGTCCAGCGCCTGGAGCCGCCCGTACTGCTTGCTGACCGAGTCGAGCTGGATCATGGCAGCATGATACACGAAAACCAAACTGCTTGGGGCACTCACAGGCGGTGCTATACGCGGGCGGCCAGATGTTGCCAGCCGCTGATCCAGAGCCAGACGGCCAGGCCGGTCCAATGCAGCCAACCATGCCGCCGCCCTCGGCCATGGTCGACGAGCGCGAACAGCCCGATCAGCAGGCAACCCAGCGCGCCGCTCCAGGCGGCCGCGGCCCGCCCGGCACGGGTCAGCGGCGGCAGCTCGACACCGAACCAGGCATCGAGGTAGATGATTGCCAGCGGCGCGCCGATCAACAGCACCAACAAGCTGAAAAAAACCTTCCACAATGGCGGCACGGTTTGGCTGAGCGTGGGCAGCACCAGCAGGCAGCAGGTGACCGCGTCGACCACCGCCTGGCTGGACGGCGGTTGCTTGGCCAGCATAAGCCGCAGCGCGGCGTCCAACGCCAGGCGGGCGCCG
>JBBDNX010000293.1:0-5081 GCA_040877345.1 Pirellulales bacterium | reverse complement strand
AAAGAACAGGTTTTGTTTGATCGTGCGGACCGTGGCCCTCGACAGGGCGATGCTGGCCACCACGCCCCACAAGTCGCCCTTGACCAGCGTAATGTCGGCGGCCTCCATGGCCACGTCGGTGCCGCTGCCCATGGCGATGCCCACGTCGGCCTGTGCCAGGGCGGGCGCATCGTTGATGCCGTCGCCCACCATGGCAACCACCTCGCCGGCCTCCTGCAGCTTCTGGACTTCGTTTTTTTTTCCGTCGGGAAGCACCTCGGCCAGCACGTGGTCGATACCCACCTGCCGGGCAATTGCAAAGGCGGTGCCCCGGTTGTCGCCGGTCAGCATGATCACCTTCAAGCCAAGCCGCTTGAGCCGCTCGACGGCGGCGCCGGAACTCTGCTTGACCGGATCGGCGATCGCGATCAGGCCGGCCGCCCTGCCGCTGACCGCGATGCACACGGGCGTCTTGCCTTGCTCGGCCACTTGGCGGATGGCGGCCTGGTCGGCCGCGATGCCGCGCTGCCGCAGGAATTCCGCACTGCCGATCAGGACCGGCAAGCCATCGACGGTGGCCTCGATCCCCTGCCCCGAGATGGCCTGGAAGTCGCCCGGCTGCGAAAGTGGGATGTCTCGCTCCTGGGCGGAACGAACGATCGCCTCGCCCAGCGGATGTTCCGAAACGCGCTGGGCCGAGGCCGCCAAGCGCAACAGCTCGGTGTCGTCGATGCCGCCGGCCAGCACGTCGGTTACGGCGGGCCGCCCCTCGGTGATGGTTCCCGTCTTGTCGAGCACGACGGTGGTCAGCTTGTGGGCCCTCTCGAGCGCCTCACCGCCTTTGATCAGGATGCCGTGTTGCGCGCCCAGACCGGTCCCGACCATGATGGCCGTCGGCGTGGCCAGCCCCAAGGCACACGGGCAGGCGATGATCAGCACGGAGACAAACGTCAAGAGGGCCAGCGTGACGCGGTTCTCCACGGGCGCGAGATCGAACCAGGCCACCGCCGTCGCCACCGCGATGCACAGCACCACCGGCACAAAGTAACCGGAGATCACGTCGGCCAGCCGTTGAATGGGCGCTTTGGAACCCTGCGCTTCCTGCACCAGCCGCACCACCTGCTCGAGCACCGTGTCGCGTCCCACCTGGGTGGCCCGCACCCGCAGGGCGCCGGTCTTGTTCATCGTGGCGCCGATCACCTTGTCGCCGGTTTTCTTGGGCACCGGCAGGGGCTCGCCGGTCAGCATGCTCTCGTCGACGGTCGACGAACCGCTCACCACTTCGCCATCCACGGGCACTTTTTCGCCGGGCCGCACCAACACGATGTCGCCAACGCGGACCTGCTCGATCGGTAGGTCCCCGTCGACACCCTCCCGCTCGACGCGGGCCACCTTGGGCTTCAGGCCGATCAGCGCCTTGATGGCCCCGCTGGCCCGGCTGCGTGCCCGCGCTTCCAACAGGCGCCCCATCAGGATCAGCGTGATGATGATGGCCGCCACCTCGTAGTAGGCGCTTACCGGCGAAGCCGGATCGTGAATCGAGTGGAGGCCGGCCGTGCCGGCGGCTTCGGCGGCGGGCTCCAAGAGCCGCGGGGCCACCGTGACCACCAGGCTGTACGCGTAGGCCGCGAACGTTCCCAGCGCCACCAGCGTATTCATATCGGCCGCACGGTGGCGGGCCGCATTCAGTGCGCCGGTGAAGAACTCGCGGCCCGGCCCGAAGAGGACGGCCGTGGTCAAGACCAGCTCCAGCCACGCCCGGCCGGGAAACGCGAGCAGGGGAGCCAAGGCGGGGATGGCATGGCCTGCCATGGCCAGCAGTGCGACCGGCACGGTCAATACCAAGGCGATGATGAACTTCTGTTGTTGCCGCCGGTACTCCAGCAACCGCGCCTGATCCTCGGCGTCTTGCACTTCGGTCGAGTCCCCCTCGCCCGCCCCGGCTGAAACTTTGCTGGCGCCGGCAACCGGTCCAAGGGCATCGTAGCCCACGCCACGCACGACCTGGCGGAGTGCCTCCGGATCGGTTGCTTGGGAGTTGTAGTGGACGGTGGCCCGCGCGGTGGCGAAGTTGACGCTCGCATCGGTCACGCCCTGAGCCTCGTTGAGTGCTTTCTCGATCCGGCTCGCGCAGGCGGCGCAGTGCATTCCCAACAGCGGCAAGTCCGCCCGCTGGATCGTTTGCGCGGACTCGGTTTGCTCGGCCACCTTTGGTTGTTTCCGTAGTTTAGGATCCTGCCCCAGTTCACTTTTTCATTGTACGCGCCAGGCCAAGGCCATCGAGCACGTGCCCGCCGATTGCTGAATTAGCTCAAAAAAAACCCGCCGGTCCCCGGAGCGGGAACCGGCGGGCTGTTTTTCTTAATGGCTAAGGCCGCTATCGACTAGTACAAGTCGTTGTCGCCGCCGTGGCCGGCCTTCTTGGCGCCTTCCTTGGGCTTCTCGGCGATCAGCGCGTCGCTGGTCAATAGCAGGATCGCCACGCTGGAGGCGTTCTGCAGCGCGGTGCGCGTGACCTTGGTCGGGTCGATGATGCCGGCCTTGACCATGTCCTCGAAGACGTCGGTGGCGGCGTTGTAGCCGAAGTTGCCTTTGCCCTCCAGCACCTTCTCGCAGATGATGCCGCCGTCCTGCCCGGCGTTGGCGGCGATCAGCGTCAGGGGCGCCCGGCAGGCCCGCCGCACGATGTTGAAACCCACTTCCTGGTCGTGCGTCAGCCCCTCAGGCTTGGCGTTGGCTATGCATCGCAGCAGGGCCACGCCTCCACCGGGCAGAATGCCTTCCTCGACGGCCGCCCGGGTGGCGTGCAGCGCGTCCTCGACGCGGGCCTTCTTCTCCTTCATCTCGCTCTCGGTGGCGGCCCCGACGTTCACCTTGGCCACTCCGCCGGACAGTTTGGCCAGCCGCTCTTCGAGCTTCTCGCGATCGTAATCGCTGGTGGAGTTCTCGATCTCGCGGCGGATCTGGTCGATGCGGGCCTTGATGTCGGAGCTCTTGCCGGCGCCTTCGATGATCGTGGTGTTGTCCTTGTCGACGACCACCTTCTTGGCACGGCCCAGGTCGGTAATCGACAGGTTCTCCAGCTTGATGCCCAGGCTCTCGAAAATGGCCTGCCCGCCGGTCAGCACGGAAATATCTTCGAGCATCGCCTTGCGGCGGTCGCCGTAGCCGGGGGCCTTGACCGCACAGCACTTGAACGTGCCTCGCAGCTTGTTGATGACCAGCGTGGCCAGCGCCTCGCCTTCGACGTCTTCGGCCACGATCAACAGCGGGCGGCCCGCGTTGACCACCGCTTCCAGGACCGGCACCATCTCCTTGACGTTGGAGATCTTCTTCTCCATCACCAGGATGTAAGGGTCTTCGAGCACACACTCCATCTTGGTTGGGTCGGTCACAAAGTAAGGCGACAGGTACCCCCGATCGAACTGCATGCCTTCGACCCACTCGACCTCTGTCTTCAGGCTCTTGCCCTCGTCGACGGTGATGACGCCGTCCTTGCCCACCTTGTCCATCGCTTCGGCCAATAGCTCGCCGATTTCCGTATCGTTGTTGCTGGCCACGGTCCCCACCTGGGCCATCTCTTTCTTGCTCTTGATGGGGATCGACATCTTCTTGAGGCGGTCGGTGATATCGTCCACCGCCTTCTCGATCCCCTGCTTCAGTTGCAGCGGGTTCACGCCCGCCACGACGGCCTTGAGCCCTTCGTTGAAGATCGCTTCGGCCATCACCGTGGCGGTCGTCGTGCCGTCACCGGCCACGTCGCTGGTCTTCGAGGCCACCTCGCGCACCATGCGGGCGCCCATGTTCTCGTAGACGTCCTCCAGGTCGATCTCCTTGGCCACGGTGACGCCGTCCTTGGTCACGGTGGGCGAGCCGAAGCTCTTTTGCAAAATGACGTTTCGGCCCTTGGGACCCAGCGTCACCTTGACGGCCCGGGACAGCTTGGAAACGCCGCGGCGGATGGCCTCGCGCGCTTCCTGTTCAAAAGCAATGATCTTCGCCATGTGTGTCGCGTCTCCCTTTGAGTTTGCTTGCACCGCCGGCGAGGCGCCGCGCGGAATGCTTCTTGCCCGCTACGGCTGGACTACTCGATCACCGCCAGGATGTCTTCCTCGCGCATCAGCAGCAGCTCTCGATCGCCGATCTTGAACTCGTCGCCCGCGTACGAACTGAACAGCACGCGGTCGCCCACTTTCACCTGCAGCGGGCTGCGCTTGCCGTCGTCGCGCAGCTTGCCATCGCCTACGCTGATCACCGTCCCGCGGGCTGGCTTGTTCTTGGCCGTGTCGGGCAGCACGATCCCGCCCGCCGTCGTCGTTTCCGACTCTTCACGCTCGACAACCACCTTGTCCCCCAAGGGTTGGAGCTTGATGCTTGACTTGCCGGCACTTTTCTTTTCCTTGGTCGCGACTGCCATTGCTCACTAGCCTCCGGTATCTCTCGAATAGAACGGTTTCGTCGTTTGATTCGCTTGGACAGCCCTCAAGCTGCCAATTGTGCGCATCCGTAGCGCCGCCGCCGCAGCTAAAGCAACTGGCGCGCCAACAAAGGGAACGAACGTGTAATCCCCTAATGGGTCAAGACTTGAGGCACGAACCGTTTTTACGCGGAGCGGTGCGCGGATGCCTGTCGCGGCAGGTGGCGGGCATTCTGGCTCGATTCCACTGCCAATTTGACATGCGGCCCCCTTGCCCGTGCCCTACGGCGTCTCACTTGCCAACTGCCGCCGGCCGGCCTCGAGCAGCCGAATGATCTGATCGACGTCGTAGACGCACCCGCCCCACGTGCCGCCGCTGGCTGACTGCAGTGCCGCCCATAACCGCGTGTGATCCGGCAAGGCCGGGTCGGGCCGCAGGTCCGGCCGCGGCGGCCGGGACGCCAGAACCTGCTCTCCTTCTTCGGGCGTGAACTCGCGGCGGCCGTCGCCCACCAGGTCCACCCGGCCGGTCAGGCTGTTACGGTCGACCACGATCTGGATCAGGTCGCCGTCGGCCAGCTTGCCGATCGGGCCGCCGGCCAGGGCTTCCGGACCCACGTGGCCGATGCAGGCCCCCGTGCTGACGCCTGAAAAGCGGGCGTCGGTGACCACGGCCACGTCGCGT
>JBBDNX010000292.1:0-5088 GCA_040877345.1 Pirellulales bacterium | reverse complement strand
TTTCATGCTCGCCGCGGCGTTCGTAGTACGTCACCAAGGCCTCGTGCGAGGGACGGTGCCTCGTACCGCGCCGGCGGCAAGAAGCTGGAGTGGGACGCCGAGTCGCTCAAGGCCGTGAACTGCCCCGAGGCCGATCAGTTCATCCAGCGCGAGTACCGCAAAGGCTGGGAGCTTTAAAGGAAGAAGGCGGAAGGCAGAAGAGGAGGGGGCGTCGTCTGCCGGGCGCATGCGCCTGGCCACGGCACAGGGAGGGTGCCTGCTACTTTAGGCTATGATTTCGCCGATCACGCGGCCGAAGACGTCGGTCAGCCGTTCGTCGCGGCCTTGATGGAAATAGGTCAGCCGCTCGTGGTCGAGGCCTAACAGCGCCAGGATCGTGGCGTGCAGGTCGTGCAGGTGCACCTTGTCGACGGCGGCGGCGAAGCCGAATTCGTCAGTCTCCCCGTACGACACTCCGCCCTTCACGCCGCCGCCGGCCATCCACATGGTGAACCCGTAGGGATTGTGGTTGCGGCCCGGCGCGCCTTCCCCCTCGGCAAACGGCATGCGGCCGAACTCGCCTCCCCAGACGATCAGCGTGCTTGCGAGCAGGCCGCGCTGCTCCAGGTCGGTCAGCAAAGCGGCGATCGGCTGATCGACCTCCGCGCCGTGCGTGCCGTGGTTTTTCTCCACGCTCTCGTGGGCGTCCCAAGTGTCTTCCAGGTGGCCGCCGCCCGAGTAGAGCTGCACGAACCGCACGCCCCGCTCGACCAGCCGGCGGGCAATCAGGCAGTTGCGGCCGAAGTCGTCGGTCGGCGCGGTACCGACGCCGTACATCTCCAGGGTCTTGGCATCCTCGCTGGAAAAATCGACCGCCTCGGGCGCCTCGGCCTGCATCCGGAAGGCCAGCTCGTAGCTCTGGATGCGGGCCGCCAGCTCGGCGCCTCCGGGCCGCTCATCGAGATGCTGCTGGTTGAGCCGTGCCAGCAGGTCGAGCTGCTCGCGCTGGATCGTGCGGTCGATGTGGGCCGGCCCGCGCAGGTCGAGCACGGGATCGCCTTCGGGCCGGAACAGCGTCCCCTGGTAACTGGCCGGCATGAAGCCGCTCGACCAGTTGGGCTGGCCGCTGATCGGGCCGCCGCGCTTGTCCATGATCGCCACGTAGCCCGGCAGGTTCTGGTTCGGCGTGCCCAGTCCATACAGCGCCCAACTCCCCAGCGAAGGCCGGCCGATGAACGTGCTGCCGGTGTTCATGGCAACCAGGGCCGAGCCGTGGGCGTGGCTGTCGGTATGGCACGAGCGCACCAGGGCCAGCTTGTCGGCATGCTCGCGAACGCGCGGAAAGAAGTCGGAGATCATCAGCCCGCTCTGGCCGCCCGGCCTGAACTCGCGCCAGGCCGGCGTGAGAAAGCCCATCTTGCGGTTGCCCGAGTTGGTGAACTGCTTGTCGGGCGGCAGCGACTGGCCCGCGTATTTGGCCAGGCTCGGCTTGTAGTCGAACGTGTCGACGTGGCTCGGACCGCCGTTCATCAGCAGGAAAATGCAGCTTTTTGCCGGCGCATCGAAGTGCTGCGGCCTGGGAGCCAGCGGGTTCTTCGACGGCTCGGCCCCCTGCGCGTGCCGCTCAAAAAAGCCGTCGGCCGCCAGCAGGCTCGACAGTGCCAGGCCGACAAACCCGCCCCCCATCTCCCAGACGAATTCCCGCCGCGTGAGGCCGCACGGGAACAGCCGGCGAGAACGACTTGAATCGGCCATCGACATCTCCGCTCCTAATCGACGTAGATGAACTCGTTGGTATTGAGCAGCACGTGACACAACGATGCCAGCGCCAGGTGCTCGGCGTCGGGCGTCGGGGCCGCAGCGTTGTTTGCCGCCGCAAACCGCTCCTGTTGCACTTCGAGGTGCCCCAAGGCCGCCTCGCGCTCGGCCGCTGTCGGCGCCCTCGAAAGCGCGAGCCACCAGGCCCGCTCGACGCGGTCGGCCGCCTGGCTGCCGGCTTCCCGCGCCACCCGCTCGGCCAGCGCCGTGCTCTGGCCGTGCACAAAATGGTTGTTCAACAGCGCCAGCGCCTGCGGAGCCACGATCGAGATGTTCCGCTGGCTGCAGGGCTGCGTGGTGTCGGCGAAATCGAACGTGGTCATCAGCGGCAGCAGCAGCGATCGCCGCGTCATCATGTAGATGCTCCGCCGGCGCTGCTCGTCCGGAGGCGACGTGCCCCAGGCCGCGTCTTTCTTCGAAAGCCCTTCCAGCGCTTCCTTGCTGGCCGGCGGATAGAAGCTGGGCCCGCCGGCCTTGAGGTTCAGCTCGCCGCTGGTGGCCAGGATGGCGTCGCGGAGCGCCTCGGCATCGAGCCGCCGCCGGTTGGCCCGCCACAACCGTTGGTTGCTGAAGTCGCGCTCGGTGTACTCGTCCTCCTGCGGATGGTTCGAGTCCATTCGATACGTGCTCGACAGCAAGATCAACCGGTGGATGCGCTTGACCCGCCAGCCGCCGTCCATGAACTCGGCGGCCAGCCAGTCGAGCAGCTCAGGATGCGTGGGCGACGCGGACATCATGCCGAAATTGTCGGGCGTGCGGACCAGCCCCTCGCCGAAATGGTGCTGCCAAAGCCGGTTGACCATCACCCGGGCTGTGAGCGGATTGCGCCGGTCGGTGATCCAGCGGGCCAACTGCGTGCGGCGGGTGCTCGTCTGCGCGCCGGCCGGTGGCGGCTCGAGCGGCCTGGCCAGTACGGGCAGCATCGACAAGAAAGCGGGCGGCACCACGTCACCCGGCTGGTTCGGCTCGCCCGACTTGAGCAAGTGCACCGGCGGCGGATCCGGCACGTCGGTGTAGGCCAGCAGCGGCCCTTCCGCCGCGCGGCCGCCGATGAAGAAGTTGAGCACGGCATAGTAGTCGCGCTGCGGGATCGGGTCGAACTTGTGGTCGTGGCAGCGGGCGCACTTGATCGTCATGCCCAGCATGGCCGTGCTGGTGGCGTGGACCAGGTCGTCGAGCTGCTCGTACTTGTACTTGGCCGGGTCGTTCGGCTCGTCGTCGAACGTGCCCACCCGCAGGAAGCCGGTGGCCACCCGCGTCTCGTCGGTTGCATCGGGCAGCTCG
Organism: Pirellulales bacterium; assembly: GCA_040877345.1. Classification (GTDB taxonomy): domain Bacteria; phylum Planctomycetota; class Planctomycetia; order Pirellulales; family JAICIG01; genus JBBDNX01. The sequence continues at coordinate 2,007 of JBBDNX010000292.1, read as the reverse complement.
TCGCCGGCCAACTGCTCCAGCACGAAGCGGTCGTAGGGCTTGTCGTCGTTGAACGCCTGGACGACCCAGTCGCGATACTGCCAGGCACCCGGCTTCAGGGCGTCGCGCTCGTACCCGTTCGATTCGGCGAACCGCACCAGGTCGAGCCAATACCGGGCCCACCGTTCGCCGTAATGCGGGCTGGCCAGCAGCCGGTCGACGAGCCGCTCGTAGGCGTCCGGCGAGTCGTCGGCCAAGGCCGCCCGGACGTCGTCGGGTGCCGGCGGCAGTCCCCAGAGGTCGAAATAGAGCCGCCGCACCAGCTTTTCCCGCGACAAGCGGGGCGCCGGCTCCATCGCGTCCGCCTCGAGCCCTGCCAGAACAAAGCGGTCGATTGCCCCCGACGTCCAATCGCTCGCTTTCACCTCCGGCAGCGCAGGCCGCTCGATCGGCGCCAGCGCCCACAGATCGTCGGGCGTGATGCCGTTATCCGTGGGCACGTATTCGCCGGGGGCCGCATCGGCTTCGTCGGCCACGGCCTTGGCGACAACGATCAGCCAACACGCGATAGCGATCCAGGCAGCTTGACGCAGGCGGGCATGCATGGGGGTAGGGCGTTCAGGAGGGAATACTTTCCAAACACCCAGTTTCCGTCCCCCGCGAGCGACCGTCAAGAGCGAGGCCCTAATTGAAAAGGCGCAAGTGATGGCGTGACGATCAAAGTCCGAGCGCGAGACGCAATCTGGCCTCGATTGCCTTGAGTGTGGCGGGGCCTACGCTGCCAGCCTTCCGTTGAACGCATGTTTCCCCAATTGGGAAAACCTTGTGACAGCGAAAGGTGCTCGTGTTGTCCAGGCCGGTCACTCCGAACTCGGGATCGGTTTCATCGAGGACAAGGTCGGTCCGGCCATGCCAGATTGTTGACGTTATCTGTATCACGACATAGTCCCGGTTGATGTTCTCGAGAGGATCACCGACGACGAGGGCTCTTCGCCTATCCGAACCGGGTTTGTCGGCGCGCGGAACGAGGCACCAAACAATATCGCCTCGTTGAAATCTTGGGCCAGACACCAGAGCATTCCGAACTCTAAGTCGAGTCGTCAAGCGCTCCAGACGCGGATGCCGCCTCGATAGCGAACCGGTCTTCAGCCACAACCTCGGTCAGCTTCTCGATCCCTTCGCGCAGCCTGGACGTGCCGTTGATCTCAAATCCTTCGTCTTCCAGGCGGCTGGCAACGTCCTCAAGCTCGTTCGCCGCGAGGAGCATCTGCTCGAGCAACTGCACGAAGTAGCTAAAAGGCGCGTACTGCTGCTCGGAGTGCGGGAAATGGCCGTTCTGACGATAGTAGTCGAATAGTGATGTCGCGGCCTCAATGGCGCTGAGATAGACCGCGATGACCTCTTCGGTCTTCCAAACCTTCCGCACCGCGGCGTGCTTGGTTCTCCATTCTTCAAGGAGCTTTACAACACCCCTCGATTGAAGATCGAACTCGCGCAACGTACTCATTGGAGCATTCCCAAAGGCAGACAAAGATAAATCTCCCCGTTCAGCCTAGTCCCCGACTCGACCAAAAAGCAATACCACGTGCGGCGGCCAGCGGCCAACCCGATTTGGCCGCGCGGATGCTCGTCCCATCTATTCTACAACGGCCGAAGACTTCAGGAGTGCAATATTGGATATGGCAGGGCCGAAACGGCGGCAGCCCGGACAGCGCGGAATGCCACTTTCTCGCGTTGCCGCGACCCCCCGCCGCATGTACAGTGCCGCGGGGAGCCCATGCAACGATCAAAGCACACACCTTGGCAGTTCAGCATCCGGGCGTTGTTGGCGTTTACGCTGGCGACGGCCATTGGGCTGAAGTGCTCCTCATGGATTGCGTGGCGTTCCGCGTTTCCCGCTCCTGGCCGGCTCGCCAGGCTCGACGCGACGTGGCTTGCTGATCCATATTCGGGTTCCGTTGTTCTGGAGCGTTGCCCGGTTCCCAGAAGCTGCTGGGAGACGCTTCTGGCAGCAATATCAGGTTGCAC
>JBBDNX010000291.1:0-5088 GCA_040877345.1 Pirellulales bacterium | reverse complement strand
TGCTCGAAACCGACCGTTTCTTCCGCCGGGCCGGGCTCTACTTGAACCTCGATCGGGAAGTCAGCCGGCTCGACGATCGGACCTTCGCCGGCCTCACCGCCTACTGCGAGGGCGTCAACGACGGCATGAAACAGTCGGGCCGTTCGCTGGCCATGTGGGCCACGGGCTTTCAGCCCGAGCCATGGAACCAGCATGCCGTGTTGCTGATCGGAAACCTGCTCAACTTCGGCGGACTGGCCGTCGGGCAACAGCAGAACGAACGGTTGTTGCTGGAGTTGATCCTGGCCGGCGTCAACCGCGAAAAACTGCAGGAGTTGTTCGAGCCGCTCCTCGACTCGGCCGACTTCGACCTGCTGCGCCAAATCAAGATCTCCAGCCGGCTCTCCGACGAGGCGCTGGAGCTGATCACCGACCTGCCTCGGCTGGCCGGCAGCAACGCCTGGGCCGTCAGCCCCATGCGCACTGCCGGGCGCAGCGCCTTACTGGCCAGCGACCCGCACCTGGAAGTTAACCGGCTGCCCCCCATCTGGTATGAGGCGGTGCTCGAATGGGACCGCGGTGGCTATTGCCTGGGCGCCACGCTTCCCGGCTGTCCGCTGTTCGCGGTGGCCCGCAACCGGCAATTGGCTTGGGGCGTGACTTACATGAAGGGGGATACCAGCGACTACTTCATCGAAGACTGCCGCCGCGGCCAGCGCGGCTGGCAGTACCGCCGCCGCAACGATTGGCTCGACTTCGAGGTCCGCGAGGAGCGGCTCGGTCGCAAGGGCGGACCCAGCGAGATCCTGCCCGTTTACTTCAACTCGCTGGGCACCTTGGAGGCCGATCCCGACGTCTGCGGACCCGGATATCTGCTGTCGACGGCCTGGTCGGGTCACGCCGAGGGCACCGGCGGTTCGATGTCCACCTGGCTGAAGCTGGTCGCCTGCCACAGCACGTCGCAGGCCATGGAACTGGTCCGCGATTGCCCACAGCCCACGCTCTGCTGGATCTTCGCCGATGCCGAGGGGCACATCGGCAGCCAGGCCAGCGGTTGGATCCCGAGACGGCCCAAGAACCACAACGGCATGCTGCCGATTCCCGCCTGGGAGCCGGCCAACCATTGGCAGGGCTGGCTGGGCAGTCACTTGCTGCCGGCCAGCTACGATCCGTCCCAGGGTTTCGTGGCCAGTGCCAACGAGAATGTCAACCCGCCGGGAGGTCCATTGCTGGTCACCCAACCCGTGCCCGATTATCGCCGCCGCCGGATCGACGAACGGCTGTCGCAGTTGTCGGCCGCCACCCTGGCCGACATGCAGGCCTTGCAGTACGACGTCGTCAGCCTGCAGGCCCGCGAGCTGTTGGGAATCTTCCTGCCGCACCTGCCGCCCGGCGACGTGCGAGAGCGGCTGGCGCGGTGGGAGCACGACTACGATCCGCCCCGTGTCGAGCCCGCGCTGTTCACGCGGCTGTATCGCAACGTGCTGTTGGAGATCTTTGGCCGCGACCCGAAACAACAGGGCGGCCTCGGCTGGCGACGGATGCTCTATCTTTGTTCGCGGGCCGGTTTTTCGATGATGGTGGTGACCTGCATCGACCGGCTGCTCAAGAAGGAGCACTCGCTCTGGTGGAGCGGCCGTGAGAAGGGTGAATTGATCCGCCGGGCGGCCGAAAGGCTCAACGCCGGCGACTTGCAGCCTTGGGCCGCCGTGAACGCCTTCAAGTTCACCAACCGCTTTTTCGAGGGCCGCTTGGTCGGCCGGGCCTTGGGGCTCCACACCAGCGACGTGCCGATGCCCGGCTGCCACGCGACGCCCTTTCAGGGTCACTTGTTGCGGGCCGCGACGCGCGAAACCACGTTCGCTCCCTCGTACCACTTCGTGGCCGACCTGGCGCACCCCGACGCCTGGACGAACCTGCCCGGCGGCCCCAGCGAGAGCTGGTTTTCGCGCTGGTACAAGAGCGACATCCCTCGCTGGTGCAAAGGCGAATACAAGCGTCTCGCCCCCCGCGGAGCCATCGACACCGCGGCGAAATGAGCGGCAGAGCGGCGGGCACTGCAAAGGGCCAGCCTTTCTTCCCCGGAAACTGCGCCAGCCCACGAAGTGGGCGACAGTCAATAGCCGGGCGGCGTAAGCCCCCGGTTGTCGAATTAACGAATCTGTTTTGAGCCCCCGAAGGGTGGCGACAGTAAGGCGTGGTACAGCGAATCGTCTGGCCACGACCTAAGCCGTACGCTAGGTGCGCGGACGAACTCGCCGCACCCAAGACTGCCTGCCGTTGGCTTCCCAACTGCTTCGAGACCTAACTTCGCGCCATGGTCACTGTCGCCCCTTTCGGGGCTTACGAGGCCTGTCCGTTGGCGCGTACCGGGGGCTTACGCACCCCGGCTATTGACTGTCGCCCCGTTCGGGGCTTGCTTGAAGCCATGGGAGATATGGTCTCACGCGAAGAGTTTACTGCTCGTTGCGCCAAAACTCGTCGGAATAGGAGCGCTCGACGATCCGGCCGTACTCGTCGAGCGAGCGCCGCTGGCCCACCGAGTGCCAGGGGTTGATCCCCTTCAGCTCCGGCATGATCTCGACAAGCTGGTCGACCAGCGTCTGGGCCAGCCGCTGAATGCCGGGGTTCTCGGCCTTTTCGGCGATGGCGGCCACGGTCTTCATCACGCGGACCAGCCGGGCGCGCTCGAGCACGGGGGCCGAGAGCGGGGCGTGCGAGTCGACCAGCAGGTCGACCAGCGGAACCTCCAGGGCCTTTTGCCATTGGTAGAGACGGCTTAAGGGCAGGTCGGAGGTTTCCTCCTCCTCCCGCCGCAGCTCGCGGACGTCGCTGCGCATCTGCAGTGCCACGCGCCGCAGCGAAACTCCCTGTTCGCGGCGAACTTCTTTGATCCGGTGCAATTGCTCGTCTTTGCGGGTCATGTCAGCCGTGGGCGGCTCCGCGGCGTTCAGCCCTTCCGTTCCCATGTGCGAAATACTCATCTGACTCTCCTCGTCCAAACCGTTCCAGAATAAGGACCCAACGATGATGCAAGGGAATGAATCCATGGCCGAGCGGCCTTTTGCGCATGCGCGCAGCGGACCGCGGCCATGAAGAATGCCTGAGAAAAAGAAGACACTGCTGAGCTGCCGGCCGAGAAAACCCCCGCCGCCAAGCACGAAAGTGCCCGAACAAAGAAGCCTCTCTCCAGCCGATAAGGCCGACGTTGTACGCCGCCGTGCCTGGCGGATCACCCGCCCTCACGGCGCCGTTGCTTGCCCGCAACGCCGGCGGACCCTTCCAAGCTGACCCGCTGCTGTGTCTCCGGCTGTCTGGATCTCTGTTCCGGGAACAGCAAGCTACGAGACCTCCCCAACTCCAATCCTAGGCAAGCGGCGGGCGGCAGGCAAGCCTTGCCGGGCGTATTTCGGGCCAGATTTGGGTCGAACGCCCCGGCTGCCCGGCATCCGGTCCTACCGCTGCTTGGCGAGGCCACGTGAGGTCAGGCGCCTCTGCCGCGGTTAGTTGACGATCGACAGATTTCGCAGATTGGCAGAAACGAGGACACGCAGCGGGGCTCACGGTTGGTACGAGCCGGTCGCGGATTCAAGTCTGCGTAAATCAGCGTAATCTGTGGATCTTTTCGCCTCTTCAAGAGGCAAATCCGTGTCCCAGATCTGATCTGAAGTGCTCGCGCTCTGCTCCGCGAAGCCCATGTCGGCGCCATACTGCTTACGATGCGACCTCCGCCGCCGAAAGCCGCATCAGCGCTTTGCGGGCCGCCAGGCGCACCAAGAGATCGCTGTCTTCGAGCCGGGCCCGAATCGCTTCCTGGGCCGACGAGGCGGCCGCGCCCAGCTCGCCGAGCGAGGCCACCGCGTGACGCCGCACCGAGGCGCTTGCGTCGGCCAGGGCCGACACCAACGCCGGCACCGCCAGCGGCGCCTGCTGGTCGCCGGCCAGCCGCAGGCCGGCCGCGGCCGCGATCCGCTGCGGCTCGCCTCCACCGGCAAGTAAATCGACCAACGTGGCCACGCCGCTGGCGCCGATGCGGGCCAGCGCCTCGGCCGCCCGGTCGCCAGGCATCGGGTCGCCGCCCACCAGGCGAGCCAGGCTGCTGGCGGCCGGGGCGGCGGCCGCTCCCATTTCAGCCAGGACCTTGGCCGACGAGTAGCGGATCTGCACGTCACGGTCGTGCAGGGCCTCGACCAGCACCGGCAGCGATTTCTCCGGATCGAGCTCGGCCTGCCGCAGCGCATCGCCCGATTGCCGCACCACGTAAGCGTTGTTCCTGGCCAGGTCGCGTGCCAAGGACCCGGTGGCGGCCTTGGCATGCGGCCCCAGCTCGATTTGCCGATCGCGATATGCGGGACGCCGGGAGCGCACCATCGTGGCCAGCTCCAAGATGCCGGCAATCAAGCACGCCAGGACGATCAAGAGCGCGGCGGCGGCACCCATCATCATGATGAGGAAGACGGCCGACACGACGATGGCCGGGCCAGTGGGAGCCGCGCCGGCAGCTATCCACTGCGAGATCGTGGTGGCGGCAACCGCAGTGGCGCCGACCAGGCCCGCCACTGCCACCGTTGTGCGCAGGTTGTGCCGGCTAGCGAGGATCGCGACGTACACAAGGCAGAGAGACCAGCAATAGACCGCCAGGAACAGCGGCCCGCCGCCGACAGTCCAAGGTGTGGCGAACATCACAGCGGCCAGCAGAGCGAGGCTCGTCGCCGCCCACCCTCGAGACACGGGCTGGCTCGTGACAGGCCACCGGAAGAAGAAGGCGACGACAATAAACGGCGCGGTGGCGAACAGTGCGGCGTCGAGCGTGACCACCAGCGTGAGAAAGATCGCTACCAAGACCGCCGAAGGCAGCATCAGGATCAGCACTCTGCGCAGCGCCTTCTTGGCGGCGGATTTCGCAGGATAACGGGCGTTCAAGGCGATGTTCAAAACACCGAGAACCAGCACCGCGACCAGCGGCAAGGCGAGCGACGGCCAGCCGGTCGGCGCGGTCGCCGCGACCAGAGCGGTCGCGGCAAGGCCGGCCGCCGCGGTGAGCACCGTCAACACGATTTCGCCGCCGAAAAAAAACAGCGCAGCGCGATCGACGGACGGGGCGTCTGT
>JBBDNX010000290.1:0-1011 GCA_040877345.1 Pirellulales bacterium | reverse complement strand
CCACGTGCTGAAGTTCAGCCGATCGGGCTCGCTGTTGCTGGCCGGCGGCGGGCGCGGCGGGCAGTCGGGGCTCGTCGCCGTCTACGACGTCCGCAGCGGCGACCGCGTGTTCCAGGTCGGCGACGAGTTGGACCTGGTGCTGGCGGCCGACATCAACAACAACCACTCGCTGATCGCCCTGGGAGGTCCGCGCCGCGTGGTGCGGATCTATTCGGCCGCCGATGGCACCTTGTTGCACGAGCTGAAGAAACACACCGAATGGATCACGGCCCTGGAGTTCAGCCCCGACGGCGTGTTGCTGGCCACCGCCGACCGCAATGGCGGGCTGTTTGTCTGGGAAGCCGATACCGCCCGGGAATACCAGAACCTGGCGGGGCACACCGGCGCCGTCACCGACCTCAGTTGGCGGCTCGATTCGAACGTCTTGGCCAGTGCCAGCGAAGACACGACCATCAGGCTCTGGGAGATGGAGAATGGCGCCCAGGTGAAGAACTGGGGCGCCCATGCGGGCGGCGCCTTATCGGTCGACTTTACCCACGATGGCCGGCTGCTCTCCGCCGGACGCGACAACCTGGCCAAGGCCTGGGACCAGGCAGGCAGCCAGCTCAGGGCCTTCGAGCCCTTTTCCGACCTGGCCATGGAAGCCAGCTTTACGCACGACGGCGCCCGCGCCGTGGCCGGCGACTGGACCGGCGACATCCGGATGTGGGACGTCGCGGATGGCAAGCTCATAGCCCGCTTGCCCATGAATCCGCCCACGCTCGAAATGGCCGCGGCGGCCGCGGCCGAAGAGGCTGCCGCGGCCACGGCCGCTGCCCAGCAAGCCGCGGACGAGGCGGCGGCGGCTCAACAAGCCGCCGCCGAGAAAGCCGCCGCGCTCCAGGCCGCTCAGCAACAGCTTGCCACTGCCCCGGACGACGCTAAGAAGGCCGAGGCGCAGGCGGCCGTCGACCAGAAGACCGCGGAGAAAGCCGAAGCGGATCAAGTCGCGGGCGACAAAGCGGCCGTGGG
>JBBDNX010000289.1:0-1013 GCA_040877345.1 Pirellulales bacterium | reverse complement strand
CCCCCCCCCCCCGCCCCCCCGAAGCGCTGACGACCACCTGGTAGTAGTGCGTGCCGGACGCCGCGTCGCGTCTGAAGAGCCATTGCGAAAGGCGGCCGACGAGAACGGCGTGGGGCAGGGGAGTAATCTGGCGATCGAACCAGAGATGAATGCCGCTGATCGGGGCGCACTCGATCTGGCTGGCCGCTTCCAAGTTCGGCAGCATCGACAGCACGCCCGGCGAGAACATCAAAGGCGCCCAACCCCAGGGGACCGCCACCACGGCCGCGTCGCAAGGCCGCCGGCTGCCGTCGGCCAGCTCGACCGCCGTCACCGCGGAAGCGTCGCCGTCGATCCGCTTCACGGCCGTGCCCAGGTGGATGGCCACCTGCCGCCGGTCGAGCCAGTCTTGTACGCGGCCGTACAGCTCGCCCAGGGGCACGCGGGGCACGTCGATGCGGCAGGCCTGGCGGGCAGCCAGAAATCCATCGACGAACACCTTGCGAGCCTGGACCAGCGAGGCGCGATCGAGCGTTTCGCCCAGAGCGCTGACCAGCACCACCGACCAGAACCGCTGGATCGCTTCGGCCGATTGCCCTTGGCTCGCCAGCCACTGGCCGATGGCCGGCTGCGACTCGTCGTCGTCGACGCGCAGCCGAATCAACCGCCACAGGGTCCATGCGATCGAGAGCCGCTGGCCCGGGCTGAGATATTTCTGCCGCCAGAGCGAGGGGGCCAGGTGCAACGGCGCCGGGAGCCAGCGGCTGGCCTCCAGCGTGCAGGCCCGGCCGCCAGGGCCGAAGAAGTGGAGCCGGCTGTCGCTGTGAAAAGCCTCCGCAATTCCGGTGCGGCGGCAGAAATCGGCAAAGTTGGTGCAACAGCCCATGCTCACGTGCTGGCAATGGTCGACCAGCTCGCGGCTCGACGGGTCGCGGAAGCTGGTGGCCCGGCCTCCCAGCCGCCGGCGGGCCTCGTAGAGTTGGACTTCGAGTCCCTGCTCGCAGAGGGCGACGGCCGCCCCCCCGCCCGCCCGG
>JBBDNX010000288.1:2784-5108 GCA_040877345.1 Pirellulales bacterium | reverse complement strand
GCGTGCCAGTGCGCGCGCCGCCGGCGCCCGGGGGTACTCGATTACAAAGGGACGGCAGCCGCGCGCCGCACTGGCCACCGTTGAATCCAACGGCAGCCAGCCGGCCGAGCCGGCCGCCATGCCGAGAAACCGGCGGCAGGCACGAGCCAGCCGCGCGTAGGCCTGCCCGGCCGCCTGCCTGTCGGCCGCCTGGTTGATCAGCAGTCGGATGGCGGGGCCCCCGCCCGGCCGCAGCGCCTTGATGGCTGCGTAGGCGTCCATCAGCGCCGCTGGCTCAGGCGTGGTGACGAGCAAAACCTGGTCGGCAGCCTGCCAGTAGCGGCCTGCCGCACGGTCCATGGCACTGCCCACGTCGAGGATGACGTCGTCGGCCAGCGGCGTCATAGCCGCCAGCCCGTCGAGCAGTCGCTCCGAAACCGCCGCCGACGATTGCCGGAGGCTGCCGGCGGCCCAGCCGCCGCACAGGACCAGGATGCCTTGCGGACCTCGAACCAGGGCCTCGTGGAGCGATTGGCGACCGGACAGCACGTCGGCCAGCGACCCTGTCTCGCCCAAGCGGCACAAGAGAGCCGTGTCCGGCCGCTCGAGATTGGCATCGACCAAAAGAGCGCGGCGGCCACGCTCGGCCAGGGCGATGGCCAGGTTGACGGCAACGGTGGTGGCTCCCACGCCCCCCTTGGCGCCGGCAATCGCCAGCAGCCGGGGCGCGGGCGCCGTGCTGTCGGGCCGGGTGCAGGGGCTTTGAGCCGTCTGGCGCATCAGTTGCCGCAGCCGGTTGGCCTGGTCGGACATCACGCGGCTCCGCCTTCCATGCCCAGAACGATCCGTGCCAGGCGGTGCGGGTCGGCGGCGGCAATGTCGTCGGGCACGTTCTGCCCATCGGTGAGGTAGCTCAAGGGAAGCTTGCTGGACCGCAGCAGCGGAAGCAGGTTGCCCAGGCCGGTCGCTTCGTCGAGCTTGGTGAGCACCAGGGCGGTCGTGCCCACGGAAGCGAAGCGGGCGGCGGTGCGCTCCAGCGCGCCGGCGCTGGCCACGCTGCTGAGGACCAGGTGCACTTCGTCGGCGGCTGCCTCGGTCAGAAATGCCTTGAGCTCCTGCAGCTTGACCTCGTCCTTGGGGCTGCGGCCGGCCGTGTCCAAGAGCACCAGGTCGAGGCCGGCCATCGTCTCCACCGCTTGCCGCATTTCGCGGGGCGTCGAAACGACCTTCATCGGCAGATCGATGATGTCGGCGTAGGTCCTTAATTGCTCGACGGCGGCAATGCGGTAGGTGTCGACGGTGATCAGGCCCACGCGGAGCCGCTCGCGGAGGCGGTAGTGGGCGGCCAGCTTGGCAATCGTGGTGGTCTTGCCGACGCCGGTGGGCCCGACCAGGGCCACCAGGCGGCGCTGCCCCGGCGTGCAGCGGATGGGGCCGGCCACGGCGATTTCGTCCTCGATGAGGCGTGCGATGCGGGCCTTGATCAAGACCAGATCGCCCAGCTCGGTGCCCGGTGCATCGGTCCGCACCCGCTCGACCAGTTCGCGAGCCAGCTCCTCGGCCACCTCGGCATCGATCAGGTCGGTGTAGAGCCGAAACAACGCTTCGGGCCACTCGTGCTGCGCGGAACCGCGGCTGCGCCGGCAGAGATCTTCGACCAGCGAGTGCAGCTCGGTGAGCTGCCCCGTGACCGCGTCGCGGAAAGTATTGCGGGCTTCCCAGTCGTGCCGCCCGCCGACGGGGGGCACGGCGTCCACGCCGTTGGGCCCTTGGAGCCCGGGCGGTGGGGGCTGCCGCGGCGCGAGCCGGCTGGGCACGTTGACCTCGGCCGAAGCCGTGACTTCGATCAGCCGCCGGCCCGGAAGCAGCCCCAGCAGCCGCCGGCGCCGAACTTCGCGGGTGTGCAACACGGCCGCCGCCGATCCCAGCTCGCGGCGCACCAGGGCCAGGGCCTCTTGCATGCTCGCTGCGCGATACGTTCGTACATCCATGGCTTTCCGCCTTTGAGTTTCGAGTTATCGAGTGTCACTGGTCACTGGTCACTGGTCATTGGTCAGTGGTCATTGGTCATTGGTCAGTGGTCACTGGTCATTGGTCAGTGGGCAGTGGGCAGTGGGCAGTGGTCAGAACAGTGGTGGTCGGTGGTCAGAATTCCCTCACGGCGTCGGCGACCAGCCCCACCGACTCGATCTGCGTGTCTCGACTGATCTCGTTGTAGCTCAGCACGGCCAACTGAGGCAGGTGCGGCGCGGTCATCTGTTTGAGCGCGGCGCGAATCTGCGGGCTGACCAGCACGACCGGCGGCCGCCCGGCCTCGGGATGTTGGCGCACGAAGAATTCCCGGA
>JBBDNX010000288.1:0-2774 GCA_040877345.1 Pirellulales bacterium | reverse complement strand
GCGGGGCGCGATGCTGGGGGCGGACCAGCACGCCCGGCGGCCGGCCGGCCGCAGCCAGTTTTTCGATCTCCTGGGTCAAGGCGCGGCAGGTGGCTTCGACCGCCTGGGGCGACATGCGAACAAACAGCCCTTGCTCGTTGTGCTCGAATCCGGCGCGGATGCGGTCCTCCAGCGCGGGGTCGAGCGTGACCACGTGCAGTCGGTTGTTCGCGTCGCGGTAACGCGAGCAAATCGTCCGGGCCAGCCGGTGGCGCACGTACTCGGTCAACAGCACCGGGTCCTTGGTTCGCGGTGCGTAGTCGCCCAGCGTTTCGAGGATCGGCGCGAGCTGCCGGATCGATACGCCTTCGCGCAGCAGCGCCTGCAGGATTTGCTGCACCTCGGCCAGCTTCATCTGGCCGGGCACCAGCTCGTCGACCACGGCCGGCGCCGTCTGCTTCAGCTCGTCGACCAGGTGCTTGGTGGCGTCGCGGGTCAGGATCTCGTCGGCGTGGCGCCGGACCACTTCGGTCAGGTGCCTGGCCAGCACGCCGATCGGCTCGACCACGGTGTAGCCCATCGACGCGGCCTGCTCGCGCTGGGAGGGTTCGATCCAGATCGCCGCGCTGCCGGAGGCGGGCTCGCGGGCGGCGATGCCGGCCGGCTTGCCGCTGGCCAGGCCCGACTCGACGGCCAGCAGCCTCGACGGGTAGAGCGTGCCCTCGGCCACGGCGGCATCGGCCACCTTGATCCGGTAGCCGTTCTGGCCCAGCCGCACGTTGTCGCGGATCCGCACTTTGGGCATCAGGATGCCGAGGTCGGCCGCCATGTTTTGCCGGACCCGCTGCACGCGGTCCAACAGGTCGCCTCCCCGTTTCGGATCGGCCAGCCGGATCAGCCCTACGCCGATCTCGATTTCCATCGGGTCGACGGCCAGGTAGTTCTCGATCCGCTCGTCGGGCGGTTTGCGCTGGGCCGCTTTGGCCAGCGCCTGGGCGGCGTCGCGGCCGTCGCGCTGGCGGCGGGAAAGCGTGCCGGCAAACCCCAGGCAGCCGCCGCCAATCAACAACAGCGGCACCGTGGGCAGGTTGGTGAAGACCAGGATGCCAAGAAAAGCGCCGGTGACGGCCAGAGCCTGCGGACGCGAAAAAAGCTGCGACAAAAACTCCGCTGGCAGGTTCACGTCGGCCGTGCTGCGTGTGACTAGCAAACCGGCCGCCAACGAAATCAAAAACGCCGGCACCTGGCTGACCAGCCCGTCGCCGATCGTCAGCTTGGTGAACACCGAGGCGGCCTGGGCCAGATCCATGCCGTCTTCGATCATGCCGATGAACAGGCCGCCGACGATGTTGATCAGCGTGATCACGATGCCGGCGATGGCGTCGCCGCGGACGAATTTGCTGGCCCCATCCATGGCGCCGAAGAAGTCGGCCTGCTGGGTGATTTCCTGGCGGCGGCGCTGGGCCTCGCGCTCGTCGATCATTCCGGCGTTCAGGTCGGCGTCGATGGCCATCTGGCGGCCCGGCATGCCGTCCAAGGCGAAGCGGGCGGCCACTTCGCTGATGCGCGTGGCGCCCTTGGTCACGACCACGAACTGGATGAGCACGATGATCGAGAAGATGACCAGGCCCACCACCAGCTTGTCGCCGGCCACGAACTCGCCGAAGCTGCGCACCACGCCTCCGGCGGCGTCGAGCCCTTCGGCGCCGGCCCGCGTCAGGATCAAGCGCGTGGTGGCCACGTTGAGCACCAGGCGGGCCAGCGTGGTGGCCAGCAACAGCGAGGGGAAGATGCTGAATTCCAGGGGGGTGCGCACGTAGACCGTGGTCAAAAGCACGATGACGGCGATGGTGATATTGGAGGCCAGCAGGATGTCCAACAGCGCCGCCGGCAGGGGGACCATGATCACCAGCACGCTGGCGATCATGCCCACCGGCAAGATCAGGTCTCTCCAGCGCGCGAGGTTGGCCCCGCGGCCGGCTCCGGGCGCAGCACCAGGAGGCATCCGTATCTCCACGTGCGGACGAGTCGGACACGACGCAGTTATTGGGTAGAAGAGAAGAGGGGCGAAAGTTACTCAAACCCCGCCCGGTTGTCCAGGTCGATTGGCCCGCGCCGTGCTAGCTAGCAGACCGGCAGCTCGACGATCAGGCAGGCGCCGCGGCCCGGCTGGCTTTCGATGGCGATGCGGCCGCCATGGTTGCGGACAATTCGCCAGCACTTGGAAAGCCCCATGCCCAAACCCCGCCCGGCCCCGCGCCCCGAATAGAACGGGTCGAACGCGTGCCGGCGAACCTCCGGCGCGAAGCCGGGACCGTTGTCCTCGACCGTGATCTCCACGCGCGCGTGTGCGGCCATGGCTGAGTTGCCATTGGCCTGGCACGCGTCCAAACGTCCGGGCTGGTGTTCGGCGAGCCGCCTCGCCGCAATGGCCACCCGGCCCCCCTGCCCCACGGCCGCAAGTGCGTTTTCGCACAAGGCCCGCAGGGCAACGGAAACTTGCTCGCCGTCGGCGACAATCACAATATCGCAGATCTCGCTGCCACTGCCGCCGTCGTAGACCAGCTCGATCTGGCGGCTTTCGGCCTTGGCCGACAGGCCGGCAACCACCGAACCGATCAGGGCCGGCAGGTTACAGTCGGCGGGACGCGGCCGCGGCGGGCGAGCGAACAGCATCATGTCGGCGATCATCTCGTACACGCGCATGGCCTGGGCGTTGATCACGGCCAGCTCGCGCCGCCGTTCGGGGTCGCGCTCCGATTGCAGGAAGAGTTGTGCCCGGCCGGCAATGATCG
>JBBDNX010000287.1:0-5124 GCA_040877345.1 Pirellulales bacterium | reverse complement strand
GCCCAACGGCGGGTCATGGCTCCTCGATACGGTAAAGATGCGTGGCCGTCCGCAGGAAGATGGCTCCGTCGGAAACGGCCAGCGAGGCGAGCGTCCGCCCCTGCACCTGGTTGGAAGCCAGCTTCTTGAATTCGCGGCCCGGCGCGATGACGGTGGTCAACCCGTCTTCGCTGAGAAAATAAATCCTGCCGTCGGCGAAGATCGGCGAGGCCGAAAAGTTCCCGCCGATTCGTTGTTGCCAATGCTCTTGCCCAGTGCGGGCGTCGGCGCAGGTGGCAATCCCGTTGTCGCTGATAAAGTACAACTCGTCGCCGACCAGCAAAGGCGACGGATTGTGCGGAACGTTTCTTCGTATCGTCCACTCGACGTGCGTTTCGGTCACGTCGCCTGCGCCGTCGGGCCGGATGGCATACAAGAGCGGCGTGTTGTAGCCGGTGCAGACATACACCAGCCCATGCCCGAAGACCGGCCGAGGCACCAGCGAGTAGCCGTCGTGGCGGACCTTCCATGCCGCTTCGCCGTTCGACGGGTTGTACGCCACGACCTGCTCGCCCGACGTGCTGATCACCAGGTCCTTGCCGCCGACTCGGATCACCAGCGGAGTCGAATAGGCCATCTGACCGGGGCGTTCCATCTTCCAGCGAATCGCGCCGCTCTTCTGGTCCAGGGCCACCACAAACTGCACGTCCGTCCCATCGCAGTTCACAATCAGCAGGTCCTTGTACAGCACCGGCGATCCGGCCGGCCCGTGACGGTGGTTGTAAACCAGCTCCGTATTGCGCCACAGCACCTTTCCCTTCGTCGAAAGGCAGGCCGTGCCGTGCGCGCCGTAGTGAACGTAGACCCGGCTCCCTTGGACCACCGGCGTGGGAGAGGCGTGGCTGTTCTTGTTGTGAATCGTTCCCGGCTCGGCCTTCTCGAACACCTCGACGTCGTGCAGTATCGAGCCCGTGTCGCGGTCGAGCGCCACCGCCCTCAGCGACCGCCCGTCGTCCAGGGCCGTGGTCAGCCAGATTTGCTTCCCCTGGATGGCGGGCGAAGACCAGCCCAAACCGGCGACGGGCGTTTTCCAGGTGATGTTCTGGGTCTGGCCGTCGGCCGACTCGCTCCATACCAGGGCCAGCCCTTTCTCGGCCGAGTGGCCCTGCCCGCCGGGTCCGCGGAACTGTGGCCAGTCGGCCGCCGCGATGCGCCCGGCTGACCAGCAAGCGAGCACGAAAGCGGTCGGCAGCAAGGCGGGCCAGGTGCGCGGCATCGGCATGGGATCCTCAAAACGGCGGGGAGCGGCTTTCCGTGGCGGGACGCACAGGTTATGTTCGTCCATGCCTGGTGGTTTTGCAAGCCGAGCACGGTTGGACCGCTTTCCAATTGGACCGAGCGCAGGATGAACCGCTATCAATCGCTGAAGGTGCTGGCCCAAGTCGAGCCCGCCTGGGTCATTGACGACCGTCCCACCGCCTTTTCCGAAGGCCCCGCCGCCGATGCCGCCGGCAACGTCTACTTCACCGACATCTACAACAATCGCATTCTCAAGTGGTCGCCCGGCGGTTGCAGCACGTTCCGCGAGCTGAGCGGCCGCACCAACGGCCAGACTTTCGATCACCAGGGCCGTCTGCTCCATTGCGAAGGGGCCGAGTTCGGTCCCGGCGGCGCCCGCCGCATCACGCGCTCCGACCTGGCATCCGGCGAGTACCTGGTGCTCACCGACCGATACGACGACGCCCGCTACAACTCGCCCAACGACATCTGCGTCGACGGCCGCGGCCGGATCTACTTTACCGACCCGCGCTACGGCGACCGCTTGGACATGGAAATGACCGTCGAGGGCGTCTACCGCATCGACCTCGACGGCCGCGTCACCCGCATCCTTACGCAGGCCGAGATCGACCGGCCCAACGGCATCGCCGTGACCCAGGATTCGCGGCTGCTCTATGTCGTCGACAGTTGTCCCGATCGAGGCCGCAACCGCAAGCTGTGGGTCTTCGACCTCGACGATGCCGGCCAACCGCACAACCAGCGGTTGATCCACGACTTCGCCCCAGGCCGCGGTGGCGACGGCATGCGGCTCGACGTCGAGGGCAAGCTCTATGTGGCCGCCGGCGTCCACACGGCCCGGCACGACCGCGAAACCACCGACGTGCCCACCGCGGTTTACGTGCTCTCGCCGGCAGGCGACCTGCTGGGGCGGATCCCCGTGCCCGACGACGTATTGACCAACGTGGCCTTCGGCGGGCCGGACGGCCGCACGCTGTACATCACCGCGGGCCGCACGCTGTTCACGACGCGCGTGGGCCAGCCCGGGCAAGTGGCGTACCCGGCCTGGCATTGATTGCCCTTAGCGCCGCTGCGCACACACCGCGGGACAGCTACGGCACACGGAGTGTGCCTGCTACTTGACGGGTCTTCCTGGGAGTACACCAATGAGCAGGCTTTTTTTAGTATTGCTGGGCGTGCCGGGGCTCGTTTTCGCGAACGCCTCGCCAGGCGCCGCCCAGGACGACCGCCAGGCGGGCGCGTCAAAGGCCGCCGATCGCGCGGCTCCGCTGGTGCGCCGGCTGCCGGGGCTCGACGACAGCGGGCAGATCCTGCTGCCCAACCAATGGTCGTTGCGCCCCGCCGGAAAGCAGATCAAGCTGGGCGACTTTCCCGTCCAGATCGTGCTGCACCCCAGCGAACCATGGGCGGCCATCGTGCACTGCGGCTACGGTGAGCATGAGATCATCGTGGTCGACCTCAAACGGCAGCGGGTGGTTTCCAGGACCACTTTGGAGCAGTCGTTTTACGGCCTATGCTTCGACCCGGAGGGGAAGCGGCTGTTCGCCAGCGGGGCCGAGCACGAAGTGGTGCACCAGTTCGACTTCGCCGGGGGCTATCTCTCCGAACACCGGGAGCTGCCGGTGGGGCGGCCCGACGAAACGTTCGTGCCGACCGGAATCACCTGCGATGCCGACGGCCGGACGCTCTATGTGGCCAACGCCTGGGGACACACCCTCTGCCTGTTGCCCATCGACGACCCGTCGAAGCGGCGGCACGTCTCGATGGGCCGCGACAGCTATCCCTATGCTTCGCTGGCCACAACCGATGGCAAGCGGTTGTACGTGAGCCTGTGGGGACAGGCGGCCGTGGCCCTGTTGAACTCGGAAACGCTGGAAGTCGACGCCCGCTGGCCGACCGAGTCCCATCCGACGGAGCTGGCCCTCTCGCCCGACGGGCGGCGGTTGTTCGTGGCTTGCGCCAACTCGAACACGGTCACCGTGCTCGACACGGCCAATGGCGAGCCGATGGAGGTCATCGCCAGCGCGCTCCATCCGCAGGCGCCCAGCGGCAGCACGCCCAACAGCCTGGCGCTGGCCGCCAACGGCAACGTGCTGTTGATCGCCAATGCCGACAACAACAACCTGGCCATGTTCAACGTCAGCCAGCCGGGCCGCAGCCAGTCGATGGGCTTCATTCCCGTCGGCTGGTATCCGACGTCGGTCCGCTATGGCCCGGACAACCGCATCTACGTGGCCAACGGCAAGGGGCTGATGTCGCTGCCCAACCCGCGCGGTCCGCAGCCCTTGAACGATCCGCCGCAAACTGTCAGGCAATACATCGGCGGCCTGTTCCGCGGAACGTTGAGCGTCATCGAGGCCCCTTCGCCGGCCGACATGGCCCGCTATACCGAGCAGGCGTATCGCGCCAGCCCGCTCAAGGCCGATGCGTCGCCGGTGGCCGCTCCGGCCGAAGAGAACAACCCGGTTCCCAGCCGGCTGGGCGACCCCAGCCCGATCAAGTATTGCTTGTACATCGTCAAGGAGAACCGCACCTACGACCAGGTGTTCGGCGACGTGCCGGACGGAAACGGCGACGCGGAGCTGTGCATCTTTCCCGAGCGCGTCACGCCCAACCACCACGCCTTGGCCCGGCAGTTCGTGCTGCTGGACAACTTTTATGTCGAGAGCGAGGTGAGTGCCGACGGCCACGAGTGGACCATGGGCGCCTACGCCAGCGACTTTGTCGAAAAGACCTGGCCGCTGGTCTACCGGGGCGGCAAGGACAAGCTGAAGTATCCCAGCGAGGGGGCGACGTTCATGGCCACGCCGGCCGGCGGCTACATCTGGGACCGCTGCCTGGAGGCCGGCGTCAGCTACCGCAGCTACGGCGAGTTCATCGACAACGGACTCACGGCGGACGATCCGGGCACCGCGGCCGTCAAGGCGCTCGAAGGGCATTTCGACCCGCTGTTCCGCAGCTACGATTTGGACTATCTCGACATCAAGCGCGCCGAGCGGTTCATCGAGGAGCTGAAAGGTTTTGAGCGTGCCGGCGAGATGCCCCAGTTCATCGTGCTGCGGCTGCCCAACGATCACACCTACGGCCTGTCGGCGGGCAAGCGCACGCCGACCGCCATGGTGGCCGACAACGACCTGGCCCTCGGCCGGCTGGTCGAGGCGGTCACCCAGAGCAAGTTCTGGCCGCAGACGGCGATCTTCGTGGTCGAGGACGACGCCCAGAACGGCTCGGACCACGTCGACGCCCACCGCACCGTGGCCCTGGTGATCAGCCCCTACACCAGGCGGAACTGCGTCGACTCGACCATGTATTCCACAGCCAGCATGCTGCGCACCATGGAGTTGATTCTCGGACTTCAGCCGATGAGCCAGTTCGACGCGGCCGCCCGGCCGATGTACGCCTCGTTCCAGGCCGAGCCGGACACCAGCGGCTACCGGCACTTGCCCTCCAACGTGGATCTGGAGGAGCGCAATCCCCAGCAAGGCTGGGGCGCCGAGCAATCGGCCCAGCTCGACTTCAGCCGCGAGGACGCCGCCGACGATCTCCTATTGAACGCGCTGGTCTGGAAGAGCGTCCGCGGCCCTGATTCCCGCATGCCTCCCCCCGTGCGTGCCAGCTTCGTCTTCGTCCACGGCGAAGAGGAAGAGGGAGCCGAAAGATGAACCCGATAGGCGATAATGGGATTGACGGAGGTGGTCGCGATGGAGCCTGTCAATCCATATGAGTCGCCGGGCCTCTATCCATGGCCGTCCCGTTCAAAGCGTGGCAATATACGGATCGCGCGCTGGTGCACCTTGGGGAGATCGCCTATCAGACGGCCGGCCGAGTCGATTTTGATCCCCAGTCCCA